>NZ_JBALMS010000082.1:11526-11803 GCF_036962205.1 Bacillus sp. JJ664
GATTTTTTATAAAAAATCCAAACCATTCCTTTGAAAATAGCTTGTCAACTTTTGTAAGAAAGAACCGAACGAAAGTTGTAGTGAAAACGTTTTCAATAATGTTACGATAATGTAGAGAATATTAGATGAATGATTGAGGGAGGATTTAGTGTGAAGGGACTCATATCGAAAGTTCTGATCGTATCGTCCATCATGTTTTTTGCATTCCACTATATCGGAGTAGGATAATACATAATTTCTTATAATATCTTTCACATATTTTTAAACAAAACATGAA
>NZ_JBALMS010000083.1:0-403 GCF_036962205.1 Bacillus sp. JJ664
ATAATATAGGAATGTAATCTACTGTCGAAATATACATATAAAGCACTACTACTTTTAATCATTCGACAACAGGCACCTTTTTTACTACAAATTCTATTAGATTACTACTAAACTGATGATGAAACCAGTTGATTTGTGTAGTATAGTGTAGTTTTTTGTAACATTTACACTTCTTTTAGCGAATCGCTTTTCATATGAAAATGATTTTGTATAATAGCATTACATACATCGTGAGACATAGACACAATTCCCTATTCTTGAACAAAGTTGGTGACTAAATTGCTACTTCATGTTATAGAGAAAAAGCGCGCTCGTATGGTTTATTTTGCGGGACGATATGGCTTTACTAATAAAAGAACCGTCTCATGCAGCCAAGAACTGGACAAGCTCATGAATATGATAT
>NZ_JBALMS010000083.1:435-11264 GCF_036962205.1 Bacillus sp. JJ664
TCAACATTTACAAAAAAGAGAGCATAATAGCTAGTTGCAATTACGAATTTAATTTCTAATTGCACTAGCTTATTTTTTTTCTTTAAATAAATATGAAACAGTTAGACTTCTATCACAATTATCACGTTTTGGGTCATTTAGCCATATAATACATAATCATAAAAAGAACAAAGGGTGTACAATCATGCCTGCTTATGTTGGAGTTATTAATATTGTAAGTATCGGAAGTAGCGCTGTCGTTAATGTCGGAGACGCATATAGCATTAAACCTATGAGTACTGCTCAGACATATGCTGGTGCTGGTTCCTTTAATACTGGTGATTCTGTTACCGTTTATAATAACAAGAGTATTTCGAATGTTTACGATCAAGATCAAATTGACCAACCAATGATTGGAAATATGTAAAGGAGGGAGTCACATGAACATCTATATACATCAAACAATAATCATTAATCAACTAAAAACAGGTGGAATTGTTAACTCATCTGTATTTCAAATAGGTACCTCAGGAAATATTAACGCGAAAACAGTTACGAATAATACTGGAGAATATACTGAACCCGCACCGATTTTATCAGAGGACGGCCAAATTATTGCAACTTCTCAAGCGACTTAACTAATTCCTGCTGCAAATTGAAAGCGAGGGAATGAAATGAATCAATTAGAAATAAGATACGCCCAAATTGAACAATTACTATTTGAGCAAGCTCAATTAATTGATCAACTTAAATGTAGAGTTGCACAGCTTGAGGCAACTGTTGAAGAATTGGCTAAGCGTCCAGAAACTACTATTGAAAAGATTGAATACAAATTCGATCAATTAAAAGTAGAAAATTTAAATGGCACACTCAGTATCGGTTTAAATCCATTACAAGCTCCTAGTTTTGATGACCTTACTGTTGAAAATCAACAAATTACCATTAAATCAAATGAACAAATAAAAGAATTAAAAGATTATATTGGGAAGCGAATTCATTATCATCTAGATAAAGAAGCGATTACCACAATTCATCAATTAGAGACAGAGTTAAGATGTACTGTTGATGATTATTACAGACAAATGATGATTGATGATATCCGAAATCAAATGGATATCAGATTACCTTATTATATAGATCTTTATAAAAATCGACCTAATTTTGACGAAAATCCAATGAAGTACGCCGAAGAAATTACCTTGCATATGCTACAAGATATAAAGAATGCTTATACTGCTTTTTTAAATAACCTACCAAATAATATTCAAAAGGGAGGGTAAGGAATGAATTTAAATGTAACAAATTGCAATTTACAAGTAGATGAAATTAAATTCGCAGCTGTTTCATCGTCTTCTTTATTTCTGATTGGAGATGCTCATAACATTACATTATCTTCAATTTTTGATACACCACCAGAGTCTTTAATTATTGGGCCATTTGTTCCTTTATCAATTAGCTAATGTTTACGATTGATCCTCGTTTTAGATTAGCTTCCGTGGAAAGTTTTGAAGTTAATTCTGCTATCACATCAAGCATCTTGCAATTTGGTGATGTTTTTAGCATTACAGCTGAATCAAACGCTCTTGCCGTTCAACAACAAACTGCAAATTTCACTGAATTTGAAAAAGATCCATTTGAAATGATACCTTATTATAAAAAGAAACCATCTCATGAACCTGTTTATCCAGTTACATTAAATCGCGTAAATTTGAATCCGACTATCCAAGTTCAAAGAATCACCTTTAATGGTATCAGTACATCTGGTGTTTCGGTCGTTGGATCGGTTCACAGTGCAACAATGATGTCAAGAGTACGTCAAATTAGGCAATTTGATCAATATCCTCAAACTGCCCCACCACTTCATAGAAAGGAGAATTAATATGCCTACATTTCTTGGTGCAATCGTCATCCAAACAAATGCTGGAAATATAAATACGGGAGATTTAAATAATATCTCTCCAAAGTCAGCAACAAAAGCTTATAATGGTTCAGGTTCGGGTAACACGGGATTTATCCCTGCTACGTTTAACGGTGCAAGTGCAACAAATACGATTGATGCAGATATTGCTGATCAAAACGATGTTGCTACTCTATAATTTTTTGAATTTAAGTTTTATGGATATGGTCAATCTTAAAAATTATGGGGGCGTGAGTTTACCCCCGAAAATAAATATAAAAAAAGGCAACTAATTCATTAGTTGCCTTTTCGTTTTGTCTTCTTATTTGTATCAGCATTTTATAATTCAATGATATGTCCACCATCAAAGAAATATAAAAATTTGGACGTTACTTTTTTATCCATACTTGCTTCAATTGCTCTAGAATAAAGGTCTAATTGAATTCCATAGCGCTTTATCGCTTCAGTTTTCAACTCTTCAGCACTTGTAAAAGATTTTGTTCGATCCGTTTTATAGTCTACTAATATAACCTCTTCACCCTCAATTAATAGTAAATCTATGATTCCTTGAACGAGGACAATCTCTTTTTCTTCTTGCCAGTCTTTATATATTTCATCAGTATACACACCGTAACTAAAAGGAACTTCACGCATTTTTTGAGTAGCATTTTGAACAATGATCCCTAATCTTGATTGACAGAACTGATAGATGTCAGCGCTATTAACAGCAGCAGCCTGCTCGTTTGTGATCAATTCTTTTAATACCATTTGATCAATCTGTTCCTGTATTTCATTTATAGTAGAAACAAACTGATAATCTATATTTTGCATGATTGCATGGGTAGCTGTCCCTTTTTCAGCCTGATTCATTTTCTGTTCAGACATGAATTTAGGTCTTTCTAAAGGAAAGCTTTTAGATGAGTGAAACGTTTGAGTATAAGGATCTTCTTCTTGCATTTTTCTTTTCAGTTCAGTAACTGACTGCTTTGGACGATGTAAAGTTGCCTGTTCGAAGCTATATTTCCAGTTTAAATTACTTTCAAGAATCTCTTTATATTGCTCACCCTGTCCTTCAATTGCTTCATGCTTTTGAATGGCTTGATAAACTGCTGTTTTATTAGTTTTCTCTTCTTCTCCTTCAAATGCTTGAACAGTAGATGCATTTACAATTGAATAACTCCATCTACATGGATAAAATTGAATCTCATTTGTTGTATTCCATAAATCATCTTCGGAACGGATCGCATTACTTGAATCGTGACGTATGATGGAAGGTCCAATCCAATCCAAATAACACTTCGCCCCACTAATTATATTTAAAGGTAATAACCATTCTTTATAATTTTCAATTTCTCGCCACTGATCAATTGTTTTTTCTACATCTTTTACTCTACCGACTAATATTAACTTCTCTTTTGCACGCGTTAATGCAACATACAGAATACGTAATTCCTCTGAAATTAATTCCTCACGTTCTTTTCGCTTAATTGTTTCCTTAAGCAATGTACTATTAGTTGTACGATAAATCGGATGAACAAAATTCATACCAAGTCCTAGCTCTTTTTGTAAAATGAATTTTGCAGATAGATCTTGCATGTTAAACTGTTTAGACGTATTCACAACAAATACAACTGGAAACTCTAAACCTTTACTCTTATGAATCGTCATCATTTGTACAACATTTTCTTGTTCACTTAACATACGAACTTCGCCTAATTCTTCGCCTCTATCCTTCATACGATCTAAGAAACGTAAAAATTGAAATAAACTTCTATAATTTGTTTCTTCTAAAGCTTTAGCGCGGTCAAATATGGTAATTAAATTAGCTTGTCTTTGTTTCCCACCTGGTAGTCCACCAACGAAATCAAAATAGGTTGATTCCTTTAAGACCTTCCAAATAAAAATTGAAAGGGATTCTCTTTTTACTAGCTGTTTCCATTTCGTCAATTGTTGAAAGAAATCGTTTAACTTATTCGTTAATGGTTGGTTCATATTCTCGATATTGTTGAGATAAGCAAGACATGCATCATAAAATGACCCTTTACCGTTTAATCGAATCATTGTTAAGTCACGCTCAGTTAACCCAACCATCGGCGAACGTAATACAGATGCTAAAGGAATATCTTGAATTGTGTTATCGATTAATTTTAATAAATTAATAAATACAGATACTTCGATCGTTTCAAATAAATCACGTGATTTTTCCGCATATAGTGGAATTCCAAGTGCCTTGCATTCTTCAATATATAAATCGGCATTAGACAGTGAGCGACCTAAAATTGCCATATCACTAAATTTAACTGGTCTCATAACACCTGATTTATCCGTCACTAAATAATTGCTTTCTACTAATTCTTTCATTCGATTTGCAACATATCTAGCTTCAATTCGTTCAAGCTTTTCCTCTACAACCATTTCGTTTTCATCTTGAATGGACTCTTCATCTTCTTTCGTTAATAGTACTAATTCAGAAGTACAGTCTGAGTATTCAGGATAAGTTGCACCAAGCTTTAGCATGGCATCTTCATCATACTCAATTCCACCAAGTTCTCTACCCATAATCTGTTTAAAAATAAAATTAGTCGCATCTAGCACTTCTGCTCTACTTCTGAAGTTTTTAGATAAATCAATGCGTAAACCCGTATTCCCACTTTGTTCTTTTTCAAAAGTATTGTATTTTGATATAAACAACTCCGGCTCAGCTAAACGGAATCGATAAATTGATTGTTTAACATCTCCAACCATAAATAAATTACCAGAAGCACCAACTCCTCTAGTAATTAGCCTTAAAATCGATTCTTGAACATAGTTTGTATCTTGGTACTCATCTACTAAAACCTCAGAAAACTTATCTTGATAAACCTTCGCAACTGAAGATGGTATTAGCTCATGCTGTTCGTTTTTCTCTATTAAAATCTCTAAAGCATAATGCTCTAAATCATTGAAATCAAGTATCCCATTTTCTAATTTAGCTTGTTTAAATAAACGGATAAATTGCTCAACAAGTGAAATTAACTTCTCGCACAAAGGCTTGAGCTCATGTATTTGTTTTAAATGAACATCGATACTTCGACTAAAATATTTGCTTTTTAGATCCTCAATCGTAGTTTTTGCATTATCTCGGAAGGATTTTGCATGCTCCTTCTTACGTTGATCACCTTCCGTTTTCTTTATCGTAGGGAGTCGATTAAATGAAATGTTTTGAAGTCTTTTTTGAATTTCCTCCCATGATAATTCGCTAGCATGAAACAATGACTCTAAAGCAAAATATTCTTGTGTGAATAGATCGGCATACTTTTCTGGCCCATCTGGGCTGTTTATTAATTCTAGTGCCTGTTTATAACCATTTATACAAGTAGTTAAATCATCTTGAATATATTTCTTTAACACTTGTATAAAAGGAATTTCATCAACTTCTTTACCAATTACATCGTATTGATTCACGAATGACTGTAAGAATTCACTTGGGTATGGATTAGAAATAGCATGCCTGTACAGTTTTAAAATTAATGATGGTAAATCTGAGTCATCTCGATCACTTGTATACCGATCAACAAAATCAAAGAAATGTTCATTTGATTCATCACTATACTCTGCTTCTAATAATTCTTCTAAGACTTCATCCATTAAAAGTTTAATTTCTACTTCTTCAGCTGTTCTAAAATTAGGATCTAATTCTAATAAATAATAATTAGATCGAATTACTTCAGTACAAAATGAGTGGATCGTCGAAATGGACGCCTTATTCAATAAAGAAGATTGTTTTCGTAAATGATTAGAACCTGGATTTAGCTCCAGCTGTTTTTCTAATGCGATCCCAATTCTTTCTTTCATTTCCTGTGCACTTGCTTTTGTGAATGTAACAACGAGTAGTTCATCAACATTAATCGGATTTTCATCACGTATTATTTTTTGAATCATACGTTCAACTAACACGGCAGTCTTTCCAGAGCCTGCAGCAGCCGCTACAAGTATATCGGAGCCCTCTTTATCAATTGCTTTTTGTTGATCAGCTGTCCATTTCGTTTTGACCGCCTTTGTCTCTTCCTTACTCATCGACTCTCACCGCCTCTATCATTTTTTGTAATGCATCGTCATCTTTTAAAGGAGGTAAAACACGGTATTCATTGCCTTTTACATTTTGATCAAACTGACAAACTGATTGAAAAGAGCAATAAGTACAAGGAATTTTATCTTTTTGCTGATAAGGGTTTGCTTCAACGTATCCTTTAAAAATTTGTTCTCCAGCTTGTGTAAACTTTTGCTTAATATAAGTTGTCATCATCGGATATTGTTCTAAATTGACAGTTTTACTATTTGCTGTATATTCTCCACTTTTTTTAATAGAAACAGGAACAATATTAGATGAGCCACCATCATCCATTAAGGCTTCATCCATTAAAACATTGCTATCTCTATTAGCGAGTAATAAACCGTTCATTTTAAACTTCTTAAATATTTCTGTTTGAATTTCATCTATATCATGCTTATTTCCTACATCTACAATTGGATTTTGGACATGGAAATATAATATACCTGCAGGATCAGCCGGTCTTCCAAGTAAATTTGTTGAATTCGCAACAGCTATATCAAGATATGTGAGCAACTGTAAAGCTAATCCATAATAAACATCAGATAGTTTTAACTCTTTACTAGTGGATTTATAATCTAGTATTCGTAAATAATCTCCTTTTTCACTAGTTGCTTTATCAATCCTGTCAATTCGACCATTCAATACCATCTTCTTCTTTTGATCTATCGGAAGTTCATATGAGTTTAATTGTTTGCCTGTGCCAAAAGGAACTTCAAGTGCAATAGGAATAAATTGACCCGCAACTTCTTGTTGGCTCAAAATTGTAGACACCTTTGAAATAACGTCCTTCATCTTTCTCTTTAAGAACAAATATCGATTTGAACTTAATAAAATCTCACGTTGGAATTTAGGAGATATTTCATCTACAACTTTTGCTGCTAGCTCATCACATTCAGAATTGGTTAAATTGCTCCAGCTTTTTCCTTCTTTTAGTAAATTCTCACCAATAATTGTTAGCGCACTATGAAATAACTGCCCCATATCAAACGCTTCGAATTTGTATACTTCACGATCTTGAAGCTGTAAGCCATAACGAGCAAAATGAGCATAAGCGCATTGATGAAACAGTTCAATTCGAGAAACAGAACCCTTTAATTCTTCACCGTATAGTTCTGTGCTTAATTCCTCACCAAGGTCTGGCGCAACATTACTATAGATAATACTATTTAATACTTTATAAAGATTCTCTTTTACCTCATCTTGACTGCGAAGTAAATTATAAAGTGACCACCACAAATCCATATCCTTTTCAAACACATTGGTTGACCAGTTTTGGATTTGTGATACCAAATTCGAGATTGCAGTTTCAGTGTTCGTGACATAAGAAAGCTGCTCTTCGGCTGAAATGAATGATAACTCACCGCTCTCAAAACGAGTACGAATAGTTGGAAATAGTGATTTCATTTTCTGCACAATACTCGATGGAGCAAGAACTTTTCCATCGTCACTTGTTAGTGGATATGTAATGATTAGCTTTTGACTTGCACGGTTCATACCAACATAAATATTAAAGTTTTCTACGAAAAGTTGCTGCTTACTAGTTGGCGCAACTTCAACCCCAAAAGATTGTAAATACTCTCTAGCTACATCCCCTAATAATCCATCTTCACTTACTTTTCTTGGAATAATCCCTTCATTAATTCCAATTAAATATGCGCATTTCACATGCTGTAATCGAGAATGATCAAAATTAGCAATATTTACTTGATCTAATGAAGCTGGTACATTTGCAAATTGAAGAGAGATAAAACCAGTCTGTAGAATTTCAAAAAATGTTTTCCTCGAAAGCTTTTCGTTTCCGATTAACTCAACACATTCATCTAATAGCTGAATGAAACCTTTCCATACTTGCTCATGATCTTTACTTTCAATTAAGTTTGAGCGATTTTCTGCTTCATCCTTTAATCGTTGGAGCTTACGAGAAATATCTAATGACTCGACATACTGAAATAAAGCTATGCACATTTCTTTCACATTGCTAGCTTTCTTTAATTCACGTTGGAATGTAAGAATTGGCTTTACTAATAAATCACGTTCTCCATTAATTAGTTGTTCAAATTCTAATTCTTCATTCGTAACACCTTTATTAATACCATCCGTAGAACGGTATTTTCGATATTGCCAAGCTTCATCTATTGTCCATTTTTTTCCTTGTTTCCCATAAGCAATACAATAGTTTTCAAACAAATCCAGTCTTTCTCTATTTTTGCTTGGATTACTTTCATACGGGTAGATTAACTCCGTTTTATAAGCATTGAATACAGCTTCGTAACGCCAATTTTTTTGAATTATATCAAATGTTGACTGAAGTAAAGTAAATAGTGGATGTGTAATCATTGAACGCTTTTCTTCAATAAAAATAGGTATCTGATAAGTATGGAAAATAGTTGAAAGTAAATGCGAATATGATTCTCCATTTCTTAGAAAAACAGCTATATCTTTGTATCGGTAGCCTTCATCACGTACTTTTTTGATAATATCTCTGGCTACTGCTTGTACTTCTGCTCTTCTATTCGTTGCAGATATTATTTCGATTCCATCTGTTTCAAAAGATGCTTTAATCGGTCTACTATCAAAATGTTCCTCAAGATGAAGTAATGCATTCGTTTTACTTCTTTGATTATGAAGACAGATGACTGGTGCTTCTATTGTTTGATGACTACTTAATGCACTTTGTTTCATTTGCTGATACAGAATAGCTGGTTTATGAAATAAATCTAATTCGTTAGGTAATAAATCATCATATGGACGGTCAATCGTCAATGCAAACTTCACATCTTGACAATAATTCATTAACGTTTCTACTACACTTCTCTCTTGAGGTGCTAAGTCATAATAACCATCGATATAAATGATGCTATCTTTTACGTAGTTACTTTTTGGAATTTCTTGAATTAGTAGATTTAAATAATCTTCTGAATCAAGATACTTATCTTTCATATAGTTAGAGAAAGCATCATACACGATTTGAACATCATTAATTTTTTGTTGAATAAATGTTTTGTCAGTCGAAGACTCATTTTCCATTTTTCCAATGGCTAAAACTAGATCCTCCGATGAAACTTGAAAACCTTTAAACTCGGCAATTAATGATGATAGGTCTTTGTAAAAGCCTTGCTGATCTGCTACATGATGAAAAATCTTCAAGTCTTCTTTTCGTTCCTCAATGATTTTTCGGAGTATCATTGAAATCCCTATTTCACCAATGTGTATTCGACTAATCCCACCAGTTTCTTGTAAAACCTTCCAAGCTAGACGTGTAAAACTAAATACTTGTGAGTTTAATAAAGCTTTATTTTCTTGTTTTTTAACAAGCTCATATTCCATCTGAAACGTCATCTGATCAGGAACAATTAAAATCATATTTCTGTGTTCACTTTTCATTCTTTCAGTCATTTCATTTATAATTGTATGTGTCTTCCCACTACCTGTTCGGCCTAAAATAAACTGAAATGCCATATCTTAGGTAACCTCCTTCAATTTATTTTCTATTTTTACTTATAAAGAAAAGCCCCCTAAGGAGCTTATTTGTTAAAGTTCGTATCCATATTTGAAAGTGGCCAATATAGTAAATCAACTTTCCCCACAATTTTATCAATTTTTACAAAACCAAACAATCGACTATCATAGCTTTTAGGTCGATTATCCCCTTCAACAAACACATATCCAGGTGGAACCTTTGTTTTACCAGTAATTTCATTCAAACTAAAATCGCCAGTAAACGGCACACCTTTTAAGACATTTTTATACTCATTTAAATATGGTTCTTTCATTTTTTCATTATTGATATAAAGATAATCATTTTTATATTCAATAGAGTCTCCAGGCAAGCCAATCACACGCTTAACATAATCCTCTTCTTCATTTGCATGAAAAACAATTACATCAAATCGTTTAATGTCACCTAGTTGGTAACCAAACTTATTAATGACCAGTAGATTTCCATCTTTTAAAGTCGGCATCATTGATTCTCCGTCAACTACATAAGTGGAAAATAAAAAAGTACGTACAATAAAGGCAATTGCAACTCCTAAAACGATGGCTTTACCCCAGTCAAAAACTTGTTTCTTAAACATAGTAGCTCGCTCCCTTAGAGAAATAATAAAATTATTGCTCGTCAGACGGTTGAGGAATACCTTGATTCTCAGTTGATTTTTCGTGGATGTTCATGCGTTTCTCAATCACTTTTCCAACGATCCATAATGCAAAAATAAAAATACCTATGTACAATGCTTTGATTGGTTTATCAAACACTGCTGTTAAATCTTTTCCTAAGTAACTAATCATGGCAATCATTGTAAATTTACCTAAAACTAAAGCGATTAGAAATTGAGATATATTCATTCTTGATAAACCAGCTACTATATTAATTAAAAAAGAAGGTGAAAATGGAAAGGCAAACATAATGAAGATTGGTCCAAAACCTCTTTTTTCAATCCATCTAATTGATGATTTAACTTTTTTGTGTTTATTTATTAAAGAAAAAAATCGTTTCTGACCAAATTTTCTCACAATATAAAATAATAAAATTGAACCTAAGCATGATCCTATCCATGAATATAAAAATCCTAATAGTGGTCCAAAAGCTGCTGCATTTGCAAAAACAAAAACGACTAAAGGAAGTATTGGAAATATTGCTTCTATGAAAGGTATTGATATTCCAATTAACGGACCATAGTCTTTATATTGTTCGATAAGATGTAGAAAGTGTTCTTCTGTAAAAAAAGACTTTATATCATAAACGTTCATTTAAATGTGAATCTCCTTAAGCCATTTTTCAAAATTGTATCCTTACTGTTAACATTATCACATATAACTATTTATTCAATAATAATAAATCATTATGAGGATTATTTTTGT
>NZ_JBALMS010000083.1:11333-23222 GCF_036962205.1 Bacillus sp. JJ664
CCACTCCAGGATGCTCGCTTTTCATGGGGTAGTTGGTTAGCCTCCTCGGCTTCGCCTGTGGGGTCTCAACCTTCCTACATCTCCCATAGGAGGCGAGCTTTCTTCCGTTCTAATCTTTTCCTTAACTACGAATTTATGTTGTACAACCTCTCTTTTATTGCTGCGCCAACTGAAAAAGACTGTCTCATTTAGACAGTCTTTAGAAATTGCTTAAGGTAATTACTGCATTAATTCAATCCCTTTGGATATTAAAATAATGATAAGATATAGGTGATGAACATTGTACCCTTGATTTTAGTTAGTTGTAATATTATTAATGAGGCGATTTGATTCGTAAATCACTTTTTCTTCATCAATCGTTAAGCATTTACCATCTTTTACAATTGTTTTTCCGTTGATGTATACATCGCATACATCACTTCCTCGTGCTGAATAAAGTAAATGTGAATATGCTGCAGTTATTGGTTGTAAATGCTCTTTATTATAAGGATCAATTGTAATAAAATCTGCCTTTTTATTTGCTTCAAGAGAGCCTGTATATCCCATCCCTATTACTTCAGCTCCACCTCGAGTAGCTAAGGTTAATGCTGTTTGTGCAGAGAATTTAGTTGCATCTTTATATATCCCTTTTTGCAGTAATGCAGCAGTTCTAACTTCCTCGAACATATCTAGATTGTTATTGGAAGCTGTGCTATCTGTTGCAATGCCTACTTTAATACCAGCATCTAAAAGACTAACAACATCAGCAATACCAGAACCTAGTTTCAAATTACTAATTGGATTGTGAGCAACTCGTACGTCATAATGCTTTAATATTGCTCGCTCTTCATCGTTAAGAACCACACCATGAGCCATCACTGTTGGTTGATCTAGGATACCTAGTTTACGAAGGTGCTCTACAGGTCGATTTCCATAACGAGTTTCAATGTCTAAGATTTCACCATCCGTTTCTGATACATGGATGTGTATCATTAAATCATTTTCCTTTGCAATTCGGGCACTTTCAATAAGCGCTTCCGGGCTACATGCATAAGGACTATGAGGTGCTACCATTGTTGTTAGTCGCCCATTAGCAAATTTTTTGTAGTCCTTAGAAAACTGCTCAGCACCTAATAAATTCATTTTCTGTTCTTGTTCCGTGCCGAAACTAAAAATTGAATAAGAAAATGCTCCACGGATTCCTGTTTCTGCAATGGTCTCCATTACAACGTTAGGATCTATACCGTTTGGATTAAACATATCAGAGAATGTAGTCGTTCCCGACTTAAGCATCTCCAAAATGCCCAGTTGTGCACTCACAGAAGCAATTTCCGTTGTAAATTGCTTTTCGATTGGCCATATTTTTGTTTCAAGCCAAGGTTTTAGTAGCATATCATCTCCGATACCACGTAATAAAGTCATTAATATATGCGAATGAGCGTTCACTAGACCAGGCATCACCCATTTACCAGCAAGGTCCACTACTTGATCTGCATCTACAAGTACCTCTTCATTGCGTTCACCAATATAGATAATTGATTGATTTTGAACAATCATCATACCGTTTGCAAAAATTCTATTTTCTTTATCCATTGTAAAAAAAGTAGCGTTAATATATATTGTTTTCATCTCAAATTCCTCCTAAATCTTGTTAAAATAAAAAAAATCCTGATTACGAAGAAAAATGTTAAAAAACACTTTTTTTCGTAATCAGGATTTTACGGTTCCTGGTAGAGACCCTCATACCATATCAATGAGGTTATACAATCGTTTTATGAATTTATAAAACCTATCATAAATGAATTAAGACCAAAGTTCAATATTTTCTATAATTTAACAGATTAATTTAGCTGATCCTGTCTATTGTAGAAAACATTTTAAGGTGATTGGAGTAAGTACATGATCATTCCCAACAAGGGACGATAGCTCTTAGTAGTCATGTATAGAACACTATTCTTAGAGATTGTTAAATTCTGAAAATCAAATTCCTTTAAGAACTAACAATTGCTTTATTACATAAGTACTCCTAAATTGATAGATCTTTCTTTAAGAAGTAATGCTTATAATCTCTGCCAACATTATCAAGGGTTCCATTCACTTGATAACCGAATTTCTTATAAAAATCTAGAGCCTGGAAACTCAAAGTATCTACCTTTATGAAATCACAATTGTTATCCATTGCAATTTGTTCTATTTCATTTAATAATTCGGTTCCATATCCATTTTTGCGAATATCTTCATCAATCATAAAAGTATGAATTTCTAACCAATTCCAGCAAATCTCACTTAAAATCCCACCACGTACTTTATTATTTTCATCCTTAAGAAATAAATTAACCTCTTGATATCTGCCTCTTAAATCTTTTGGAAAATGTTTCAGATTAAACTCATACAAACTCTTGTTAATATATAACTTATCATTTTCATTTAAATCTCTAGTAATAGGTAGATTCATTTCAACTATTCCCCTATCCAATTTCATATAAAAAGAAAAATGTTACCCCTCTAAATTTTACCATAATTATCCATATTTTTTCGCCTAAAAAACAGTAAAAAAGGAGCCGAATGATCAGCTCCAAAGCATTTGTTTAATAAATTAAAATTTGATACTTTAATTTATTCCAGTCTTTTTAATGTATACATGATAAGTAAATGTAGATAATTATCCTTTATACCATCAAAATGATCCCACCAATTTAGTTGAGCAACTCTTGGACTATTACTAAGTTTGTGTTAGTTCAACAAAATTTTATTTTTAAAACGTATGCTTCTAACAAATGTTCTTTAATCTTTGGGATATTTTTTTACTTTTATTTCTATGTTGGCATTTAATCAAAAATAATTTTTCTCTCAATCTTGCTTGTTGCAAAAGATTAAAAACTATTTTTCGTGAATCATTTCGCCCTTTAAGTAAGAAGTGATCTCTTTGTCTGGAATTAGTTTATATGTTTTTTGTTGAATGTTTTCAGGGTTTAAACGATCTTCATAGATGGCTCTTAAGTGTGCTGTTCTGTATAATTGATTTTCAAACGACCCGCGGGATATTTCTAGAGGTATTTCTACTCCATTAAAAAATTGGACAATTGAACGATTGTATTTTCCACCTTTGAAGTTAGAGACATGGTTGTAGGAAATCCAGGAACATTCAATTTTTAGTGATGAGGAAGTGGGGAAAAAGAATATTTGATTCATAGCACTTATGGCAATTGGTGGCTTGTGTGTAATTGATATCATTTGCTTGGTACCTTCCCGCCTACCTTTGTAGCTGGAGCCAAAATAAGCGCAGCTTCTTTCAATTATTTCGATTGGTTTCATTAATACATAGAAATTATCATCTGTTTCATATATTTTAGAAACAACTGCTAAATCAACTGTATACTCTGGTATGATTGCCATAGTCGATTTATTAATTTCGTACTCTGTTAATACTTTTACCTTACCTTTCACATGATTCATTCTTTGATTCCTCCTTTTTATTCATTAAAATGGTAGTGTCTTCATGCGATAAATAAAAGATTACATTATTATTAAGTAGAAATTATGTAAAAACTAGGTTGCTAGAAGTATATTAACATAATTTAAAGTGTAAAAATCTTTTTTGTGAAACCTTTAACAATATTGTCGAAGTTTACTAAAGTTTAATTACAAAAAAACCATTTATTTCAGCTTAATACTGAAACAAATGGCTTTTTTTACTTATTATTTTTCTGTAAATTGTTCCTCTTCAGTAGATCCTTTTAATGCAGTCGTTGAAGAAGTTCCGCCCGAGATTACTTGAGCAACTTCATCAAAGTAACCAGTTCCAACTTCGCGTTGGTGTCGTGTTGCAGTGTAACCGAATTGTTCACTAGCAAACTCTGCTTGTTGTAATTCTGAATATGCGCCCATTCCTCTTTCTTTGTACTTACGAGCTAATTCAAACATGCCGAAGTTTAGTGCATGGAAACCTGCTAGTGTTACGAATTGGAATTTATAACCCATTTCAGCAATTTGCTGTTGGAATGTTTCAATCGTTTCATCATCTAATTTCTTCTTCCAGTTAAATGAAGGTGAACAATTATATGCTAAAAGTTTACCTGGGAATTGAGCATGAATTTCATCTGCAAAACGTTTAGCGTCTTCTAAATTTGGTTCTGACGTTTCACACCAAATTAAATCTGCGTAAGGAGCATAAGCTAAACCACGAGCAATTGCTTGGTCTAATCCCGCTCTCGTCCGGTAAAATCCTTCAGGTGTTCTATCTCCAGTAATAAATTGTTGATCAACTGGATCGATATCACTCGTAATTAAGTCTGCTGCATCAGCATCAGTTCGTGCAACAATTATAGTAGGAACACCCATAACATCTGCTGCTAATCTAGCAGAAATTAAATTACGAATTGCAGTTTGAGTCGGTAATAGAACTTTTCCGCCTAAATGGCCACATTTTTTCTCTGAAGATAATTGGTCTTCAAAATGTACACCTGCTGCGCCTGCTTCGATCATACCTTTCATTAATTCAAATACATTTAATTGTCCACCAAAACCAGCTTCTGCGTCAGCAACAATTGGTGCAAAATAATCTAATTCTTCTCCACCTTCGACATATTGAATTTGATCCGCACGTTGGAAAGCTTGATTGATACGTTTTACTACCGCTGGAACTGAGTTTGCAGGATATAGACTTTGGTCTGGATACATTTGACCAGATAAATTTGCATCTGCAGCTACTTGCCAGCCACTTAAATAAATTGCCTTTAAACCTGCTTTTACTTGTTGAATCGCTTGGTTTCCAGTTAAAGCTCCTAATGCGTTTACATAATTTTCTTCATTTAATAATTTCCACAGTTTTTCAGAACCGCGTCTTGCTAAAGTATGCTCAATATCAATTGATCCTCTTAATTTAATGACTTCTGCTGCTGAATATGGACGTGTAATCCCATTCCATCTTGCGTCAAATTCCCAGCTTTCTTGTAATTCTGCAATACGTTTCTCACGATTATTTGTCATTTTCATTTCCTCCTTGGAATTATAGGTTGTCATATCCTTTTAATGTTAGAAAATCTGCAAACTCATCATTGCTAATTAGATCATCAAATAATTCAATTGCTTTTTTAAATTGTTTCCGTTCAAAAAGTTCTTTGCCAAGCTCAAGTTCTAGCTTCATCATTTCTTCCTGTTTTAACAAATCAACAAACTCAAGTGTTATGTTTGTACCGTCCTCTAACACACCTTTTTCGTGACGAATCCATTGCCAAATCTGAGCACGAGAGATTTCTGCAGTTGCAGCATCTTCCATTAAATTGTAAAGTGGTACTGCACCTCGACCACTTAACCAGGCTTCAATGTATTGAATGGCAACTGTTATATTCGTTCGAAGTCCTTGTTCAGTAATTCCCCCACTTGGTAGCTCGACTAAATCCGCCTCAGTTACTTTTACATCTTCACGTTTTCGGTGAATTTGATTTGGTGTAGGCATATAGCGGTTGAATTGTTCTAGTGCGACTGGCACAAGACCAGGATGTGCTACCCAAGTTCCATCATGTCCGTCTCTTGCTTCACGTTCTTTATCTCGCTTAACTTTCTCAAATGCAATTTCATTTTTTTCTTCATCATCTTTAATTGGGATCTGCGCTGCCATTCCACCAATTGCAGGTGCATTTCTCTTATGACAAGTTTGTATAACTTTTTGCGAATAAGCGCGCATAAATGGAACTTCCATCGTGACAACAGATCGGTCTGGAAGAATCATCGTTTTGTCATATCGCATCATTTTAATAAAACTAAAAATATAGTCCCATCTACCACAATTAAATCCCGCAGAATGTTCTTTTAATTCATATAAAATCTCTTCCATTTCAAACGATGCAGCAATCGTTTCAATTAATACAGTTGCTTTAATCGTTCCCCCTGGAATATTTAATTTATCCTGAGCAAATACAAACACATCATTCCAAAGTCGAGCCTCTAGATAACTTTCCATTTTAGGTAAATAAAAATATGGCCCAGATCCATTTGCAATTGACTGCTTTGCGTTATGGAAAAAATAAAGTCCAAAATCAACTAAACTACCAGACATTGAAACACCATTAACAGTGATATGTTTTTCATCTAAATGCCATCCTCTAGGTCTGACAATTAGTACAGCCGGCTTCTCTTTTAAAGTATAAGTTTTTCCTTTTGATTCAAGTGATATTGTTCTGTTCACAGCATCTCTTAAATTAATTTGACCTGAAATGATATTCTCCCATGTCGGAGAAGTTGCATCTTCAAAATCAGCCATAAACACAAATGCATCTGAGTTTAATGCGTTAATAATCATTTTTCGATCGACAGGTCCTGTAATCTCTACTCTTCTGTCCTGTAAATCAGAAGGTAATGGAGCAATTGTCCAATCACTTTCACGAATATGCTTTGTTTCCTCTAAAAAACAAAGCTTCCCTCCGTTTTGTAAAAAATTCATTCTCTCTTTTCTACTGAAAAGTAATTGTTGCCTACGATTTTCAAAATGCTCATGTAGCTCCTGTAGAAACCTTAATGCTTCATTCGTCAAAATGTCAGATGATCTCTCTACTTGATTACCAAGTACTTTAATTCCCGATAGCTCAGTAGTCATACATTTCCTCCGTTTCAGTTATATAACAGTTTTTACTTTCTTGATTTATTATATAACAGACAATTCAAAATGGATATTAAATTCAGAAAGTTTTTCCAAAGAATTTTCGACAACAATAATCAGAAAAAAAAGAATGTTCACAAATTATTTACCAGTTTTTTACAAAACATTCTGACTTCTTTATATTTCCTCAACATTTCAAATGTAGGATTAACATTGTAATAAACATTACTAAATTCCTAGGGGGAAAAAAAATGAAGAAAGTAATTCCAGCTCTTGTTGTGGCTTCTACAATCATAACGAGCCAAGTAATACCAACCCTTCATGATTCTGTTAGTGCTGCATCAAAAGTATCATCAGTACATTATGTAACAGCAAAAAAACAGATATCAGTTGACGGTTCATTAAAAAATATTGCTACGATCAAGCATGGTAGCAAAGTATTATATTCATTAAAAGATTTAAGCGTAGCTTTAAAAATTACATCTAACCTCAACAAGAAAACGAACTCCATTGAATATAAATTGGTCTCCGGTAAAACAAAAACAAGCTTACAATTCAATTTTAAAACAAACTCAACTCTGTTAAACAATAAAAAATTCAATCTATCAATCGTAAATCATAAAGGTGTTCCATTTGCTGATGCCAACGTATTTGCTTCTATTTTTGGAAAAGAAGTTGTAAAAACAGAAAATACTTCAATGTTATATATCAGTTCAACAAAACTAATCCAAGCTGATACATATGAAACACAATTTATAGCTGGTGGAAAGCTATTAGTAACTGGTGATACAGAAGATACTCTACAATCTTATATTCTGAATCCAATTACATTGAAAATTGAAAAGACATTACCATACCAAGACTTAACTGTTTCAAATAATGGTAATAATGCTGTTTTCGTTGATGATGAGGGAATCATTAACACGATTGATTTAAAAACATTTAAAGTAACTAAGTTTGAGAAAAATGTAGAACCAAAAACTGGTTTAATTTGGTCTTTTGATGCTAAGAAGATTTACTTTATTGAAAGCGATAAAAATGCAACCATCTCACAATTAGATTTAGCTTCAGGTGAGTTTAAAATATTAGTAGCTGACAAAGTAGAAAATAAATCAGATTTAGTGATTGCTTCAGAAGCACCGTTAAAATTTGTATACTCTGTTACAAAAACAGCGACTTCTACAGTTGATCCTGAAACAGGTGAAACGACAGTTATTGATGATTCAACTGCTGGCCAAGATTTATGGTCAATTGATACATCAGTCGCTACATCAACCGCTGTGCAATTAACAAATACACCTGATAACAAAATTTATCCAACAGTTCTTCCTAGTGGATTCATAAGTTATTTATCTCAAAATACGGACGATGAAAATGCATTAACAAAACTGTTTGTTCAAAACCCATTAAATAACCAAACGATGACACTATTTAACGGAAAACAATTTCATCTATTAACAAAAACAATGGAAGGAAAAGTTTTACTTGTACAATCGTTCTCTTCAGGTGATCAAGTATTCGAGTTAACAGAAAGCGGCTTGTTAAAACCGATTTTTAAAACAAATAAGACAATCAACTCAATTACAGCAACTTCTACAACTAAGCTAGCCTTCACTTATGGAGATGATGGCGAAGAAAAAACAGCTTTCGTCAATAACGGAAACGTACTTTACATTACTAAGTAAATAATAAAGGGGAAATTAAAAATGAAAAAGATGACAAAAAAACTATCTATCGCTGTATTAACTACTGCTCTTGCATTTGGTGTAAGTAATACTTTTACAAAAGACAATGTTGGAGCTGCAATTGATAAAAATCGTATCGTTATTGCTGGTTCAACTGCATTACTTCCTTTAACAAATCAAGCTTCTAAAGAATTTAAAAAATCAAACCCAAAAATTAAAATTTCTGTATCTGGTTCTTCTTCAATCGCCGGTCCACAAGCGGTTAAAAAAGGGTCGGCAACGATTGGTGCAGCTGACTGGGATGCGACATCTGAAAAAGTAACTGGATTACCTACATTCTCTGATTTAAAAGCTTACAAAATTGCGGTTATTCCGTTTGCAGCAGTGGTAAGTAAAAATAATCCTGTTAATGATCTTTCAACTTCTGAGCTGCAAGATATTTACACAGGTAAAATTACGAATTGGAAACAAGTTGGGGGTCCTGATAAAAAAATCAATGTTTACACAAGAAGCGTTGGTTCAGGTACACGTGTAAACTTTGAGAAAAAAGCATTAAAAGGTGAAGATATTAAAGATTCTGGTTCAAACGTTGAAAAGGTTTCAAGTAGTGGATTAATGAAATCTAAAGTTGCTGGAGACGATTATGGAATTGGCTATATTGATTTAGCTTATATTACACCTTCAAGTGGGTTAAAAGCATTAAGTTATAATGGCGTAAAAGCAACTGTTGAAAATGTAAAAGCTAAAAAATACCCAGTTTGGGGTTACGGATATTTAATTACAAAGAGTAATGTTTCAGAAGCTAATATGAAATTCATCAAATTTATGCAAAGCAGCAAATTCCAAAACAAATCACTTAAAAGCTTAAAATTTATTCCTGTTAGTGAGATGAAGTAATTTAATAAGAAGAATAGAAAAAACAAGCCCCCTATTTGTGGGGTTTGTTTTTTGAAAAGGAGGACATTCATGGCTATTCCACAAGTAGAAATATCTCAAGTTTTCAGACAAACTCAAAAGAAAACTACATTTCAATCTACTATTTTTAATCGTTCTTTTCTATTAGCCTGTTTTTGTAGTTCATTAATATTAGGAATTATTTTATNNTTATTTACAATTGTTTATTTTATTGGGAAAACCGGAATTCATGTATTTCATGATGTCTCATTCAAAGAATTTTTCTTATCTTTTAAATGGGAGCCTTATGAAAATCACTTTGGTGCTGGTTCTTTCATTATCGGTACACTCTGCTTAACAGCATTAACTTTATTATTTACAGTTCCAATCTCATTAAGTATTGCGATTTTTAATACCCAATTCGCGCCTGTATGGCTTCGCAACTTTTTGTCATTAACTTTAGATATTTTAGTTGGAATTCCCTCCATTGTGTATGGTTATATAGGTTTAACTTTACTAATTCCATTAATTAGAGACACTTTTCATACTGGTTTAGGTAGTGGTTTACTAGCTGCATCACTCGTTTTAACACTGATGTGTATTCCAACTGTTGTAAAAATCTCAGAAGATTCATTTATGGCCGTCCCGAATGATTTAAAAGATGCAAGCTATGCACTAGGAAGTACACATTTCCAAATGATTTGTAAAGTTCTAATACCAGCTTCTAGTTCTGGCGTCACAACTGCAATTATTCTTGGAATGGCACGCGCAATCGGAGAAACAATGGCTGTAGTCATGGTTATTGGAAATACTGCCCAAGTCGCAAAATCATTAACAATGCCAACTTCTGTCCTTACAAGTAATATCGTAATGGAAATATTAAATGTATCCTATGACTCTACTTGGAATTACGCATTATATATGATGGCATTTATTTTATTATGTATCTCACTATTACTAATTATTATCATAAGAAATTTACGCAAAAAAGGAGCATGATGATGACTAGGACTCCTATCAATATTGAAAAAAGCATTAAGAAAAACAGAGCAATAAATAAAGTTATGAGATTCCTTTTATCATCGATTACTATTTTTACTTTTGCGATCATTCTATTCTTATTAATGAAGATTCTTAGCAAGGGATTAACAACAATTGATTTTCATTTTCTCGTAGGATTACCAGAGGAAATTGATGCTGGTGGAGGGGTAGGTCCTTTTCTCTTTAACACATTTTATATTTTACTCATTTCACTTGTTATATCCATTCCGATCGGACTTGGTGCAGGTATTTATTTAGCAGAGTATGCAAAACAAAATAAATTAACTGATTGGATTAGTACATGTGTTGAAGCACTAGCTTCGGTGCCTTCAATTATTTTCGGCTTATTCGGCTATGTATTATTTGTAGAAGTGTTTGATGTTGGATTAACTGTTATTGGAGCTGCAATTACGCTATCATTCTTAAATTTACCAGCACTAACTAGAATTATTGAAGAATCAATTCGTAATGTACCACTAAGCTATCGCGAAGCATCTTATTCATTAGGTGCATCAAAAGCAACTTGTATTATCACAATCATTCTTCCGGCAGCATTAAAAGGAATATTCACTGGTATATCATTAACTGCATGTCGTTCATTGGGTGAATCCGCTGTAATTCTACTTGCGGGTGGTACAAGTGCCTCTGATAAAATGTGGGACTTTTCATTAACTGGTCCTGGTGCTACCCTTCCTGTTCAGCTTTGGTATATTCAATCTGAAGCTTTAGTTGAGGATGCAATGAAAATTGCTGATCAATCAGCTGCTTTACTTGTTGTGATCATTTTATTATTATCTATCGTATTACGCCTTCCATTTATGTTTAAGAAAAAATAAATAAATTAGAAAAAACACTTGGAAATACTCAAGTGTTTTTTTCTAAACTGCTATTCTGTTTACTAATCACTATTAGATTTGTTCTAGTATCATTACACTTTCGCTATTTGTCTTCACTAAAAATTCAATTACTCAATTTAGCGTTATATTATTTTTTAGCTTCCTCCAAATATTTCATTCTTTCTAGCATTGTAGGATGATCATATCTGAAAAATTTTACTAAAAATGGTGGATTGACTTGGGTTAGACTATTTTTTGATAATTTTTGAAAAGCAATGATGCCTGCTTCAGCATCATTTGTCAGCTTAACAGCATATAAATCTGCTTTTTTCTCGGCATGTCTAGAAACTGCATTCGAAATTGGTTCCGAGATAAATCCAATTATTCCACTAAATAATAAAAATAACGTTAACACAACCATCATTTTTTCAGGTGAATTGAATTCTCGATTCCTAGATAGGGTAAATTTCATTAATCGATCTATGATAAATAAACCGACTAAGCTGCCAACTAATGTTCCAAACATCGCTTTATAAATATCTTTATTAACATAATGAGACATTTCGTGGGCCATGATAAACAAGATTTCATCATCTGTTAGCCCTTTTAATGTAGTATCCCATAGAACGATTCTAGCGTTTTTACCAATTCCAGTTACATACGCATTATATGTAGTTGTTTTAGCCGACATATTTACTTCATACACTCTATGGGCTGGTATATTTGCTTCTTTTGCTAAAGATACGATTTTCTTTTCTAATTGCTTATCCTTTAATGGATAAAAATCATTATATAAAGGGTCTATGATTACTGGTTGAATAAATGTAAGAAAAATAGTGAATGGAATACTTAATAT
>NZ_JBALMS010000084.1:0-5904 GCF_036962205.1 Bacillus sp. JJ664
TATTAATTAAATACGCTAACCAGCTTGGTATAGATGCATTATCATCTAATGATTTTAAGACATCTTGGTTTTCTATTATTATTACAGGTATATTTAACTTAATCTGCATGACTGTTATGACGATTATTACGTACTTTAAACCTTTTGGTAAAATTAAAAAGAATAAGAAAGTGGAAATGATTAAATCATGATTAACAAGAAGCAATACTTTTATAAGTATTGCTTCTTTATATCCAGTAATTTTTGATATGCACTTTTTAATTTTAATTTAATAGCATAAATATGAGGAAAATATTAAAAATTATATTATGTCACTAAATGCATAAAATTTGTAAACGATTACGAGCAATATGACATTTGTCATATATAACACATGACGCATGCTACTACCAAAGTAAATCCTAACTATTTATAATTAGGATTACATATTAAAACTAAGTATTTAAATTAAGGAAGGAAATAGTAAATGTCACAACAACAAAATCAAAAGAATTTGCGAAAACAAGTTATCCCTTATGAAAAATCAAATCTAAAAGCTAGTGTATGGCAAATGATTAACACCTTTGTACCATTTATTATTTTATGGATACTTGCTTATAAAAGCTTATCCACTTCAATTTTATTAACATTGATCTTTGACTTGGCTGCAGCTTTATTTTTAATTAGAATCTTTATTATTTTTCATGATTGTTGTCATCAGTCATTCTTTAAGAATAAGACAGCTAACAAAATTTTAGGAACCATCACGGGAATTGTTACTTTATTTCCTTTTAGTCAATGGAAGCATAGTCACTCAATTCATCATGCAACGAGTAGTAACTTAGATAAAAGAGGCGTTGGTGATATGTGGGTTTTAACTGTTGAGGAATATGTATCTGCATCAACTTGGACGAAACTTGCATATAGACTATATCGTAATCCTATTATTATGTTTGGATTTGGTCCAATTTACATCGTACTATTTGCAAATCGTTTTAACGCAAAAAATGCAAAATTAAAAGAAAAATTAAACACGTATATAACAAATATCGCCATCGTAGGATTATCAGCATTATTTTGTTGGCAAATCGGATGGGAAAACTTTTTAATCATTCAAGGGCCAATCTTTTTCGTAAGTGCAGCACTTGGAATTTGGTTGTTTTATGTACAGCATCAATTTGAGGATACTTATTTCGAAGAAGATGAAAATTGGGATTATGTTAAAGCAGCAGTTGAAGGAAGTTCATTTTATAAACTTCCGAAATTATTGCAGTGGTTAACAGGAAATATTGGGTATCACCATGTGCATCATTTAAGTCCTAGAGTTCCAAATTATCACTTAGAAGATGTTCATAATAACACATTACCATTACAAAACGTTCCAACAATTACCCTTAAAACAAGTCTATCATCTTTAAAATTCCGTTTATGGGATCATGAAAACAAAAAATTCATTAGCTTTAAAGAATTAAAAGCAATGTATAAAGTAAATCGCGAAAGTTCAGACTCTGTCTGAGCTTTTGATTTATGTCTTTCAACCATTAAACTTAAACAAACGAACAGTCTGAAATTATGTTAAAATTAAAAAAAATTCAATTTTTTACTTCTAAAAAAAGAGGACAACTTCATGTTAAAAAGATATTTCATTTTCTTAAAAAGCACTGGGATTTCTCCATATATTTGGACTGTTTTGAGTATCTTGCCATTTTATTTTATTTTTCTTTCTTCACCCTCGACGATTAAAAGCGTCTTTGGAATCATTCTTACGGTATTATTTTTCGTTTTATATAGAATCGCATATGTTTCAAAAGGCTGGTCAATTTATTTATGGTCAAGCATTCTGATTAGTATTTCAATCATAATGACGATTCAATTTAGTTATGTATACTTTGCTTTTTTTAACGCTTATTTAATCGGTAATAAGAAAAACCGCGTTACTTTTTTAACTTTATATATTATTCATCTAGTTATCACAACCATTTCTATCAACCTCACAATTATATTTCAAGAAGATTTTATGATTAAACAATTACCTTTTGTTGTCATCACATGGATCAGTGTTATTTTATTACCTTTTAGTATTCATAGTAGAAACGAAAGAGGTCAATTAGAAGAAAAACTGGTAGATGCCAATAAAAGAATTTCTGATCTCGTAAAGTTAGAGGAGAGACAAAGAATAGCGAGAGATTTGCATGACACACTTGGACAGCGACTTTCCCTAATAGGACTTAAAAGTGATTTAGCACGTAAATTGATTACGAAAGATCCTGAACAAGCACAAAACGAAATAAAAGATGTACAACAAACTGCACGATCAGCATTAAATGAAGTTCGGAAAATAGTATCTCAAATGCGAGGTATTCGAATCAAAGATGAGATCATAAGGGTGAAGCAGATTTTATCAGCAGCTCAAATCGAATTTGAAAGTGATGTAGAGCTAACGCTTACGAATGTCTCACTTTTAACTGAAAATATTGTGAGTATGTGTTTAAAAGAAGCAGTTACAAATGTCGTGAAACATAGTAAAGCAACAACCTGTTCAATTTCTTTACATCAAACTAACTATGAACTAATGATCAGCGTAAAGGATAATGGAATAGGATGCACAACAAAAGAGAATTTCACAAAAGGCTATGGTCTAATTGGCATGAGAGAAAGACTTGAATTTGTAAACGGTTCTTTAGATGTAATAAATCAAAATGGGACATCTATTATAATGAAAGTACCAATTGATGTAAAACAGATTGAAAAGGAGTAACTTAAATGATTCGAATAGTGATAGCTGAAGATCAGCGAATGCTGTTAGGTGCCTTAGGTTCTTTGCTAAATTTAGAAGATGATATGGAAGTTGTTGGAAAAGCATCTGATGGAGAACAAGCCATTTCACTTGTAAATGAATTGCAACCTGAAATTTGCATTATGGATATTGAAATGCCAAATAAAACTGGACTTGAAGCAGCGGAAGAATTAAAAAAATTTGATTGTAAAGTCATTATACTAACAACTTTTGCACGTTCTGGATATTTTCAAAGAGCATTAAAAGCCGGTGTGAAAGGTTATTTGCTGAAAGATAGCCCAAGTGAAGAATTAGCAAGCTCGATTCGCAGCATTATGAATGGTAAACGAATATACGCCCCTGAGTTGATGGACGATGTTTATAGTGAGGAAAATCCTTTAACTGAACGCGAGATAGAGGTATTAAACCTTGTTGCAGACGGAAAGAACACAAAGGAAATTGCTGATGAATTAAGCTTAAAAACTGGCACTGTACGAAACTATATATCAATGATTTTAGATAAATTAGAAGTTAAAAATAGAATTGAAGCCATTAAACAATCGAAAGAAAAAGGTTGGTTTAAATAATATTAGACTCCCCGTCAAAACGACGTTTTCTAACTGTCTAACTATCTATTTTTTTATAATTTTTCTAAACAAAAAAAGCGATTCAATAACGAATCGCTTTTTTGTTTTCAACATTATGGTTGTAAACTTTTAAAAAACAAATCTAGTTCAGCATTAAATTTATCCGTTTCTTCTAAAAATAATAAATGACTACTATTGTAAAAAGGAACAAACTTAGCGTTTTTTATTTTACTTTGTATAAATTCACCTGCAGCTAATGGAAAGAATCCAGCGCTTCCAAAGCAAATTAAAGTTGGGACGTTTACATTTGATAGTGTTTCACGATAATCTACTGCGGTTTGATTAAATACGATTGTACTTGCAATTGCAGCAGGTAATCGATTCATTTCTTGTAAAATCCATCTATGATCATTTGGATCAGGTTTTTCTTTGAACATCCCGTATATAAATTCACTATTAAACGTATTTTGATCTTCTTGAATAGATTGCATTACATTTTTTAAGATATTGAAATCAAAAGCTCCAAATTCCCAATCTGGCCAAATATAATCTGATGCTGATTGATCAACTATCGTTAAAGCTTTAATTTGATTTGTTCCAAACTGATTTACATAATCCCAAAGAACAAACGCACCCATCGACCATCCAACTAATATAACATTTTTTAATTCCAACTTATCAATAAAGTATTTTAGATCCTTAGCATATTGAGCTACTGTGTGACCATCCATAACATGATTTGACTGTCCATGAGCACGTAAATCTAGTGTAATGACACGATAATCTTCTTTAAAATAGGGTACTTGTTTATAGAAGAATTTACTACTCATCATCACACCATGTATAAATATGACAGGTTGACCTTCACCAAACTCTTCATAATGTAGTTTCGTATTGGCGTTAATTTCAATAAAAGGCATGAAATGACCCCCATAATTGGAATTGTATTCATTTTCTATTCATTCATAATTTATTACGAATAAAAATAGATAATGCCTAAAGTAAAAGATGAAAAGGGGAATTAACGATACAAAAAAGGGCAGTGGAGCATGAAGCCTCACTAACCCTAAGAAAGTATTTATTTCATTGTTTTTAAAGCGTTGTAACGATCAGCTGCTTTTTGATCTGCAGTCTTATTAAAGTCATAGTTATAAATAGCACCTTCAAAGTCACCATACATCGGATTTGGAAGTTGGATATATTTAGCCCCTAAATCTTTTGCAATTTTATCAACGTTATTGTAACGAGTATTTAAATCTGCTTTATAGAAAATATCAGAAAGATCGTTTGCATTGTCACCAATCAACATAACAATTTCATGCGTTTTCGCAATCTCCTGTTGTCTTGGACCTTTTTGAGATGTTGTTGATTTTAATAATATGTGCTTTTCATCTAGATTTGGTAAACCGTGTAATTTCATATTTTTAACTGTATCAGCACGTTCTGCTTCTGTACGGTTAGAAACGTAATAAATATCTACTTTTAATTTTTTAGCAGCTAATAAGAAATCCTTTGATCCTGGAATCAAATCCGCTTTAGCCATATGAATCCATTCATCCCATCCTTCTGGATATGCAACATTATTTTTAATTGTCCATGCAGTGTGAGGAGAGTTGTCTAATACTGTTTCATCGATATCTAATACAACTGCAGCAGGTTTAGCTTTTTTCTTATTTTTCTTATCCTTAACAATCTTTTTAACCATTGTTTCTGCAAGCTCTTCTTTTGCTACATTGTACGATTGAATTTGCAATGCCTTATTTTCTGCAGATGTTTGGAACCAGTTCGTAGCCATTACTAAGTGTTCTTGAGTACTTTTTTGCAAATCAGCTCTACTAATATTGATTCCTGCAAGAGACCCTATGGCAAATGCAGCTATGATTGAGGCTGAAACTAATGTTTTTTTCATGATATTCTCCTTTTGAAAAGTTATTTTATTAGAAACGTTTATACGTTACCAATCTAAATGAAATGATAAGCTTTTTCTTTTTCCGAAAAAGACAGAATAGCGATCGTTAAATCTACAGATATTCCCATGGTTGTTTTTTCCAAAATTCTAGAAAATATACAAATTTATTTTGCACTAAACGAAAATTTGGTAAATATAATTTTTTTAAATAGTAAGTAAAATTCTTTCGAAAAAAACAAAAATTCAAAGATATAAATAATCAACTTTGAATGTACCTATTATCCTAAATATAAAATTGTCATTTACTATTAATCAAATTAATGTTACTATTGAAAAAATTATTTTGCGATGAAGAGAAGAGTAGATAAATGATTTCTTTGCAGAGAGCTCCGTAAGCTGAAAAGGAGTAAGAATGAATTATTGAAGCAAGTCTCTGAGCTTCACATTGGAATCTTTAGTCTCAAGAGGATAATGTGACAGGTGCTCCTGTTATAGAGCGTGGGTATTTATGATAATACCTAAGGAGGTTGATATGGTGACATATTGACAAACTGGGGTGGTACCGCGACTTTCAAATCTCGTCCCCAAGACAAAGGTCTTGGAGGTGAGATTTTTTTTGTTGGGAAGTTTTCATTCTTTTACAAATTAAGTCG
>NZ_JBALMS010000084.1:5941-7176 GCF_036962205.1 Bacillus sp. JJ664
GACATGATGTTTAAAAGTAATTATTTCAAAAGACATAGTTCCATTTTAATTTTGTTATCAAGTATTGGACTGTCAAATGTAGGGGCATGGATATATTTCATAGCACTTAATTTAATTATTCTTGATACAACTTCTTCAGCATTTGCGGTTTCAATATTATATATTCTAAAACCATTAGCTACTTTATTTACTAATTTTTGGAGCGGCAGTATGATTGATCGAATAAATAAAAGAAATATCATGATTGCCCTAGATATTGTTAGAGCACTATTAATCATAATCTTACCTTTGATTTCATCATTATGGCTTATTTTTATTCTTGTTTTTTTTATTAATATGGCAAGTGACATTTTTTATCAGGCGTCTATGATTTATATGACCAAGCTTGTACCAGAAGGAAAGAGGCAACGATTTAACTCATTTCGTAGTTTAGTAGGTTCTGGTGCATTTGTACTTGGTCCATCAGTTGCAGGTATACTCTTTATGATAGGTACACCAGCATTTGCAATTCTCATAAATGGTATGACATTAATTTTGTCTGGTGTATTAACTATGTTCTTACCAAATATTGAGAAGGAAGAAAAGCAAGATTTCTCGAATGCTAAATTTGGATTTAAAATACTAAGAAATGATTGGCAACTCGTTCTTACATATTGCAAAGCACAAATGAAAATGATGTGCATTTTTATACTTTTTTACTTTATAATCATCATGATAACAACGATTGATTCACTTGAAGCAGCGTTTTCTAAAGATGTGTTGAATTTATCAAATACAAAATACGGCTTCCTAGTAAGTATAGCTGGAATTGGATTTGTAATTGGTTCTGTTGTTAATTCAGTTTTTTCCAATCGATTCGACTCTAGCAAATTAATAGGTTATGGATCGATATTTTTGTCCTTTGGTTATCTCATTTATGCATTTTCGAATGAGTTTAACATTGCTTCGTTAGGATTCTTTTTACTTTCATTTGCGCTGTCGTTTGCAAATACTGGATTTGATACGTATTATCAAAAACAAATACCTATTGAAATAATGGGGAGAGTCGGCAGTCTATTTGGATTAGTTCAAGCATTTTTCATCATTCTTTTTACAATACTATTAGGGGCCTTAACAAATAGTATTTCTATACAGAAAATTGTCATAGTTGCTTCAATATTTTTATTCTTAATTGCAGTGATTTTACTAGTGATGATTACATTGTTTGCTGAAAAAAGATTAGTAAATACGGTAAC
>NZ_JBALMS010000084.1:7220-15085 GCF_036962205.1 Bacillus sp. JJ664
AGAAAAGAATATGAGAAAAGTATTATTGTTTGTTTATGACTCTTTTGCAGAGTTTGAAGTTTCAATATTAATAACATGTTTAAAGGGCGCAGGAATACAATTAGAGACTTTTTCAATAAATACAAATGATGAACCAATTATTTCTGCAGGAAATTTAAAAGTATTAGCAAACCATTCGATTGAAAAGATTAATAGTAATGATTAGCTTTATTAATTCCAGGTGGATCACCTTATCCTTTATTAGAAAATGAAATACTACTTTCGCTGATCAAAGAATTTTATACTACAGATAAAATAATTGGTGCAATTTGTGGTGGACCAGCATTATTAGGAGCAGCTGGTATTTTAGAAGAAATAAGCTATACAGCATCTCTATCTCAGGAAGATAAAGAATACTCAAGCGTGTTAAATTGGACAAATAAACAGGAAGATTATTTAGTGATTGATCGAAATGTTATTACGGCAACTGGCTCAAATTATTTAAAATTTGCTGAAGAAGTGTTGCGTGCACTTGGAACAATATCTGAAGATGATAAAGAGCCATTAAAATACTTTGCTGTTCCTTCATCAAATTAAAAGAAGGTGTGTATATGACTATTCATTTAGAAAGCGTTACACGAGATAATTGGGAAAAAGCTTTAAATCTTACAGTTAATAAGGAACAAAGCAACTTTGTCCCATCAGTGTCGGTTTCTTTAGCAAAAATATATATAAAACCAGATGGTGAACATGTTGAATATATTCCCTTTACTATTTATCATGACGAAGAATTAGTAGGATTTATCATGTTTGCTTACGAAGAGGATTCTACAAATATGTATTGGATTAATGGTTTTATAATAGATTCAATGTTTCAAGGGAATGGTTTTGGAAGAGCGGCTTTACAGGAAATCGTAAAATGGATTTCTGATAAATTTTCAATTTGTGAAGAAATACGACTGACAGTTCATAAAGATAATCTCTTAGCTAAGAATTTATATAAAAATTTTGGTTTTATACCAAATGGTGACGAATATCATGATGAAGAAGTATGGGTATATAATAACTGAGCTAGTCATAGCAATTAAAGGCGATTCTTATATGGAATCGTTTTTTTTACACTTTTCTTAGGCTAACATGTTTATTTTATTAGTTGATAATTAAAATTTTATCAATCGAAGAAAAGAAATCTGTAACCATAGTTTAAAGAATAATAGGTAAGGAATCAGGATTTCGTGGTAAAATATGGAGAAGATTTGCATTCGTACTCTGTTTAAGTGAAATCTAAATGGAGAGAACGATAAACTATACGCGTACTAATTTTGAAACGATGAGAATGATTCCTGTCTGCTCTAATTAATATTAATGATAGTGGGGAGTTAATTTTTTGCCGATTTTATGGGGAGTACTAGCAGGTGTGGTAACTTTTATATTCTCAGAAACCGATCCATTTCAACCAATATTTATTACAAATATATTATTAGGATTAATCGTAGGATTATTATTTGAACGTAGAAATTTGGAAAATAATACCATGAAATGATAATTCCATAAAAAAATAGGAGAAATACATATGAAAATATTAGTAACTGGTGGAACTGGTTATATAGGAAGTACTGTGTGTTATGCGTTAATTGATAACGGACATATTCCTGTCATTTTAGACAAAAATGATCGAGTTGAATTTACTTTTGACAAAATTTTTTATCAAGGAGATATTTCAGATAAAGCGTTACTGAAGAAAATCATTACTGAACATCCAGATATAGATTTTACAATACATCTAGCAGCAATGACAGTTGTACCTGATTCTGTAGAGGATCCGAGTGAATATTATACAGAAAATGTGACCAAATCAATTTCTTTATTTACAAACTTAAAAGAATTTGGATATCACAAAATCGTATATAGTTCTTCTGCTTCTATTTATGACGATCCAATTGATTTGGTCGTAACAGAAGAATCACCATTAAACCCTAGAAGTCCTTATGCTAGAACTAAATATATGACAGAGATGATTCTCGAAGATTTTTGCTATGCATATGGACTTAGAGGAATGTCATTGCGATATTTCAATCCAATTGGTGCAGATCCGAAAATGCGGACTGGAGCAACGATCAAATTCCCTTCTCATTTACTAGGTAAGTTATTAAAATCCGTATCAGATGAAGGGGAAGTATTTAAGATTACCGGTACAAATTGGCCAACAAAAGATGGTACTGGTATAAGAGATTATATTCATATTTGGGATTTAGCGATGGCTCATGTAAAAGCTGTTGAAAACTTTGAGAATGCATTTGAACTTTCAGATGAACCTCAAAAACCGTATCTTGTCTTAAATATTGGAAAAGGCGAAGGGATAACGGTAAAGGAATTTATTTCTATCTTTGAAAATGTATACGGAAAAATCATCGAAAAAATAGAAACTGAACCAAGATTAGGTGACGTTGCTGGGGCGTTTGCAAATGTTGAAAAAGTAAATAAACTATTAAATTGGACTGCATCTTTATCAATAGAAGAAGGCATGAAAGATGCGATGAAATGGAATGAACAAAGAAATCATAACTAATTTTACTATTGCCTAAAAAATAGTCGGTATAGGTTAATCGAAAGTTTTAATGTTCGGGGGATATAAATTTGTTACATATTTATTTAACAAGACACGGGGAAACAGAGTGGAATATTCAAAATCGTTTACAAGGATGGAAGGATTCACCTTTAACATCAAAAGGAATCAATGATGCGATAGCACTCAGTCAAAAAATATCAAGAATTCGTTTTCAGTCTATTTATTCAAGTCCGAGTATGAGAGCTCTGAATACTGCAAAAATCTTATCAGGAGAAAATGATATTCCGATCTTGCAAGATGAAAATTTACGAGAAATAAATTTTGGTGATTGGGAAGGGAAAACGAAATATGAAATTAATGAACGATTTGAAAATGAGTTTTCTTCACTATGGGATTCTCCAAGTGCGTATAACCACCTACCTCATAATGGAGAAAGTCTAAAGAATGTAAGAAAAAGAGTAGAAGAAGTATTAAAAAACATCATTGAAACAAATAAAGACGGAAATGTATTAATTGTTACTCACGCAGTCATTGTTGCGACTATTATTGCATACTTTAAAAACTCGTCTATTGAAAAGCTTTGGGATATCCCATTTGTACATAGTACGAGTTTAACCCAAATTGAAATAGATGTTAAAAATGAGTATTTAAACCTTACATTACTATGTGACATTGCTCATTTACAAGAAAGTTAGTAATCTAAAAAACACCCGTAAAAATAAATTAGGGGTGTTTTTTTCAATTGATTAAATCATTTTAAAAGATTTCAATCCATCATCTTGTTTATTTGCTTCCTTATCAATTACTTTTAATAATAAAATCATAACAATCACATAGATTACATCAAGAAAATATATCATGAGTTCTATATAGGTTGTTTGTAACATCACTCCTAACATAGCTCCCATCATTCCACCCATTATACCTGCAGTAATACCTTCTAGAGCTGCCATTTGTGAAATTGGCCTTCCATTTAAAAATCCGATTGACATGCCAATCATGATTGAAATAATAGTAGGAATGGACAAATCTGTTGATCGAAGCATGATTCCTAAGACTGTTCCAATTGTAACACTAGCCATCATCGAATTTGTCATACTAGCCATTTTACCTACCGTACATGAAAGTTTATTTTTCTTTTTAGTTGAGACAATGATGACATAACTGGATAATAGTAAAGTTAATATAATACTCGCCCATTCCAACACTTAAATCATTCCCTTCTAATGAAGTAATCTTTGATGAATAGAGAAAAAAGTAAGTCGTTTATTATTTTTTGATTCAACTCATTAATATGAGCATGAAATGTAAGTATGAATAAAAAGAAAAAAAGATAGTAATTTTAAGATTACTATCTTTTACAATTACTATTAATCTACAACTATATAAGCAATCATCGGAGCGGAGTCTTCAGTTGTTGAGTGGGTATCACAAATTAATCGATAAGTTCCTTCTTTTTTAAACTGTACCGTAACTTCTGTTGTTTCACCTTTCTTAACTACACCTGAAACATTTGTACCTTCTATATGAAAATGATGTTCCTTGCCATTAATTCCATGTAATTTTAAAACAACTTTTTGATTCTCCTCAACATTGATTGTACCAGGATCCCATCGATAAGCCTCAATTTCTGAACCATTATCAAGTTTGGTAGAAAATTCACCTGTAACCATATGTATTTCAACAGTTTCTAATGGCTTTTCTTTAGCTGTAGTTTCTGCGGATTTAGGGAATAAATAATACAAGGCACTAAAACCTATTACAATGAAAACAAAGCTAAAAAGAAGCCATTTTTTCTTAATGACAACAAAATGCATAATAGTTCCTCCTAATCAATTCTTTTTAATAGAATATGCTTAAAAGAAGAAGAACTTGTCTAATAAAAAAGTAAAATATGCATGGCTACTAGAAATATTATATTTTTACATGTTTACTATTTAAAGAATATTAAAACTTATCATAGTAATATATAATGAGAATGTAGTCATCTAAAATACGGAGGGATACGATGTTTAAAAAAGTATTAGCAAGACTTGGGATTGGCGCAGCCACAGTAAATACAATTATACATACAAAAGATTTATATCCTGGAAAACAAGTTGATGGAACAGTAGAAATCAATGGTGGATCAGTAGCTCAAGAGATTAATCATATCGCACTTAAATTAAAAGCTTACGCAAAAAAGAAAAGTGGAGATGGTGAAGTTTCAGTAAAAATACAATTACATGAAGAACGTGTTAGTGGAAAATTAACAATAGAGGCAAATGAACAAAGATCTATTCCATTTTCATTCCAATTACCATACTTTGCTCCAATTACAATTGGACATGGGCAAGTATGGATTGAAACTGATTTAGATATTGATCTAAGTTTTGATCCTACTGATGTAGATTATTTAAAAATATATGCACATGAAGAGTTATCAAATTTTGTTGAAGCATTTAAATTGTTAGGCTTTAGATTACGTCAAGTGGAAGTAGAAGCACAGGATGGCCGTTTCTATCAAGAATGGGAATTCGTACCAAATTCAAAAAGAGAATGGCGCTTTGATGAAATCGAATGCATGGTTGAACCTAATAAAGATGGTTTATTCATGAGAGTTGCTGTAGATAAAGCAGGTTCACATCGCGGATTGGCTGGTTTATTACAAGAATCTCTAGGCTTAGACGAAAAGAAAACTGCACTAACATTTACAAATACTCAACTAAAAGATGCACATTCAGTAGCGTCAACTTTAAGAGCTTTCTTACAACAATATAATTAAGCATCAATAAATACTTACAAAATAACAATCAAAATGGCAACTATTTAAGTTGTCATTTTTTTATTGATAAAATTATATTTTCAACCCCCAAAAACAGTGTGAAGATTTGATTTTTATATTATTAAAAATCAAACTGGAAAAAGAGTATAATTAAAGAAATAGAACCTACATTATTTGGTCAAGAAATGTCGGATAGTATCATTCAAGACCTGTTATGCTTTGATAAAGGAGGTCATATTGTGGATCAATTAAAGAATTTAAATAATGCCATCAATTATATCGAAAAGAATCTAACGAATGAAATGAATTTTCAAGAAGTCGCAAAAAGGGCATTTTGCTCAGAATATCATTTTAAAAGGATGTTTACATTCTTATCTGGTATTTCATTATCAGAGTATATCCGACGTAGACGACTTACCCTTGCTGCTTTTGAACTAAAAGAACAAAACAAAAAAATCATTGATATAGCAATCAAATATGGTTACAATTCACCTGATTCTTTTACAAGAGCTTTTTATCAACTACATGGTCTAACTCCAACTGAAGCGAGACAAAATGGGCATAATCTGAAGTCATTCCCACCTATGACCTTCCAATTGTCAATAAATGGAGGTAATGAAATGAACTACCGAATTGAAGAAAAAGAGGCATTTAGAATTGTAGGGATTCATAAAAGAGTTCCAATCGTATTTAATGGTGTAAATCCTGAAATAGCAGAAATGTGGAAAAGTTTAGATGTTGATACAATCAGTCAACTTAAATCGCTATCAAATGTAGTACCTAGTGGATTAATAAGTGCATCTACGAATTTTTCAGAGGAAAGAATGGAAGAAAAAGGTGAACTTGATCACTATATTGGTATTGCTACAACAAATGAATGTCCAGATAACTTTATAAATCTTGAAGTTCAACCTTCAACATGGGCTGTCTTTGAAGCAATCGGTCCATTCCCGGAAACTTTACAAAACATTTGGGGACGAATCTATTCAGAATGGTTTCCAACTGCAAACTATGAACAAACTGAAGGCCCAGAGATTTTATGGAATGAGCATAAAGATATTACCTCACCGACATTTAAAAGCGAAATTTGGATTCCAATTAGAAAAATATAATAAAAAAGATCAAAGGGGTAGTTATCTAACTCTTTGATCTTTTTCGTTTATAAATTGTTCAACGATTAATTATTAAATAACTCTATTCATAAAGTTCATTTTACACTACAATTAAATTTATAATTGGATAAATTTTACAAATTTCTATTAAAGGAGAATCTTCATGAATTCAAACGTTAGAACATTAAAATTTATATCTGGTGGCTTTGAAGCAATTTTAGGAATCCCAATCCTTGGTGCTTCAATCGTTATTGGATTTGGATGGTTTCCACTTGTAATAGCATTAATCATTCATATAATTACGCTAGTATTAGCAAAAAAAGCTGGTCTAACGGCATATGGGAATATTTTCGGGATTATTACTTCTTGTTTAGCGTGGATTCCTATACTTGGTTGGATTCTACATGTGCTGTCTGCAGTATTTATCTTAATTGGCGCATTCCTTCAAAAGTCCAAATAATAGACTGCTCTTTAGACTAACTTTTAAGTTGGCTTAATCGAAATGTTATAATGTCTGTAGGTTGTACAGAAAGTAGGGATATATTGGTTTTTTTCTTATTAAGTATCTTTTTAATCCTTTTTGTATTAGGTATTCTTTTATTGATAAAAGGATTGATCTTAAAAGGAATACTATTTTTAATTGGTAGTATTTTTTTCTTACTATTTACGATTGTGTATTATGAACGTAGAAGAAAAAGAAAATATAATGATAAAAATGATTGTGACTGTAGTGACGCTTTGATTCCTGACTGCGATTTTTTAGATTGCAACTTCCGCAAAGGTCATTTAGATTGTACGCCAGATTGCGACTGTAGTCCTGATTGTTCAAATTAGTGGGGTGATTTAAATGATTTTATTCCAATGGATACCATGTCATCGTAGAATAGATCGGTCGATCAAAATATCCAATTATACATTCCCACTTTGTGCGAGATGCTCTGGCATAGTTTTAGGCTATTTATTTCTACCTTTATTATTTATACAATCACATTTTTTAAAGTGGTGGTTATTTCCATTACTAATGATTCCACTTCTTATTGATGGATTTACGCAAAAATGGAAGTGGAGAGAAAGTAATAATAGTTTACGAATTATCACTGGCATATTATTTGGAATCGCTCAGTCCATTTTAATTGTTAATACTGTTATGTACCTATTGAAATATCTTTCATAAATGACCTTACACATAACAAAAACACTTGGATAATTAAGCGTGAATTGTTTTCCATTTGTTTGGTTAAAGTAAACTTTAGATGCTAGTAAGGAGGTTATGAAATGGAAGATACACATGAGTTTGTTGAAAAACTCCATGAAAGACAAAAGAAAGATCAAAAAAATAAAGAACATCAAGGTAATGGTACACCTAATGAAAAATTACCAACGAAACAACACGGAACAAATAAATGAATAATATCAGTCTGAACTCTTAGCTTTTGTATTT
>NZ_JBALMS010000084.1:15124-15500 GCF_036962205.1 Bacillus sp. JJ664
TTAGCTTTTGTATTTTGTCTATAATCTAAAAACACATAGTTTATATTTTTTACACAAACTGCAACCATGACATGTAAGTCATGGTTGTTTACTTTGAACTGCTTTAAAAAAATGTTGAGCAATAAATGTAATTGAACATAAAAATCTTATTTAAAGGGGTCTTTTGATTTTTGGAGTTGTATTCAACTACGCAAACTAATAGTAATAACATATTAGAAAACAACCAATTAAAAAGAAGACTAAAAATAGTCTTCTTTTTTCGATTTATCCATTACCATCTGAGGGCCTTAGCATTACTTTTTAAGATGATTGTATTTTGCGAAATCATCGTATGTCCATTAACTTGAGACTTCGCATGCTTTGGTCTTGTCCAGTT
>NZ_JBALMS010000085.1:0-49058 GCF_036962205.1 Bacillus sp. JJ664
TCATAATAACTATATAACTTTTCATAAGGATAAAATAGTTAGGGGGAGAGCAATATGGTAATTTTATATAATTCACCAAGTTGTACGTCTTGTCGTAAAGCTAAAATGTGGTTAGAAGAGAATCATATTCCATATAAAGAGAGAAACATCTTTTCAGAGCCATTATCAATCAATGAAATTAAACAAATTTTACGCATGACTGAAAGTGGAACTGATGAAATTATTTCAACGAGATCTAAAATATTCCAAGAATTAAACGTAGATTTAGAGAGCCTTCCACTGCAAGATTTATATGAAATCATTCAAAAACATCCTGGTTTATTAAGAAGACCTATTATCATTGATGAAAAAAGATTACAAGTTGGTTATAACGAGGATGAGATTAGAAGATTTTTACCACGATCAGTAAGAACATACCAATTACGTGAAGCTCAACGCTTAGTAAATGAGTAAAATTGTAAACTGAATTGTGAAAAAAGATACAATTATTGATTTGCATTCTCAATCATATTGAACAAATACCTAATCATAAAATAATAAAAAGCTGTGAAAAGTAACATTGATACTTTTTACAGCTTTATTTTTTTCACAACATTTATGAAGGCTTTCTTCGGTATCTTATAGAATTAAAATAAAAACCTATAAATAGTGTGACAAAAACGCAGAGGATGCAAACAATGAATTCTAGATCGGTTCTTCCGTTAATGTACTGATATATAGCCGGTTCCTCAACTAACATCTTACTCGCCGTAATTGCAAGTACTGATGCACCAACAAAGCCTAGGATTGGATATCGTTCTAATAACCAAAGAACAATCTTACTCCCCCAAATAATAATTGGAATTGAAATTGATAGTCCAAGTATAACGAGCGTTGGATTCCCATTAGAAGCTCCAGCAATTGCTAAAACATTATCAATACCCATCACTAAATCCGCAAACACAATTGTGCGTACTGCGTGGAAGACTGTATAGTTTTCTTTAACAGCAGTCAAATTGTCGTCTTCTTGAATAATTAGCTTACATGCTATGTATAAAAGTAATATTCCGCCGATTAAATGAAGGAAAGGAACTTTTAAGACATAAATTGCTCCAACTGTTAATACAATTCGTAAAACGATTGCGGTAACACTACCAAAAATAATTGCGATATTACGCTGTTTTGAAGGCAGCTTCCTACACGCCAATGCGATAACAATCGCGTTATCTCCACCTAATACGATGTCAATCGTGACAATCATAAAGATGGACCATATGTACGGTAGATCAATCATGAATTCACCTCACTAAGTATTGTCTTTTAAACTGATTGTCCTAATAATAATAGGTATATGATGATTTTATAAAAATAGGTGAATTTTATTTCCATAATTTGAATTCTTATCATAAAATATAATTGTAGTTACTATTCGCATTTACTTTTTTTTCATGGTAAGATAGATAAAAATTTACCTTTTAGGCTAATTTTTTATCAAATGCATAACTAAATTACTATTTCAATATTTTATATTTTTGTCATAAATACATGTACTTTAATTAAATTAAGTTATCCATTTCGTCTAACGCAATTACTTGTTGTTCAATAAGGAGGGGGAAAACAATGGAAATAGAAAGAATCAATGAAAATACGTTTAAGTTCTCCATATCCTACTTAGACATTGAAGAAAGAGGATTCTCGAAGGATGAAGTCTGGTTAGATCGAGAAAGAAGTGAAGAACTTTTCTGGGAATTAATAGACGAAGCACATTTGACAGAGGAATTCATTGCTGGTGGCCCCCTATGGATTCAGGTACAGGCACTAGACAATGGTCTTGAAGTTGTCGTCACTAAAGCTGTAATTTCTAAAGATGGCAAAAAAGTTGAAGTGAATTTAGGTGAAGGTGAGAAGAATTTAGAAATACCTTTTCTAAATGTAGATGATGATGATGATTCTGAAGATGATGAAGAAGATGACGATATTTTTGAAGTAATGGATGAAGAGGAATATGAACTTATAATGTACTTCAAAAGTTTAGAAGATTTTATTTCATTATCACATGCAATTCAACAAGAATCATTTGAAAGCTCATTATATTCACACCAAGGTAATTACTATCTACATGTGAAGTTTGACGATAGTGCTTACGATGAACAACAAATAGATTATTTATCATCAATGTTGCTTGAATACGGACATCGTTCCAAGGTAACTATACATGTATTAGAAGAATATGGTAAATTAATTCATCAAAGTACAGCGATACCACATTTTAAATCTATTTTCCCATTACTGTAATAGCCGATGCCTTAGGGATCGGTTTCTTTTCTTTTAAAAGGAGATTTTTTATGCAATTTAGACTAAAAATTTTAATATTTTTATCAATAGTAGCATGCATATTATACTTTGCTTCTCCATCGATTAAATTTATATGGCTAATGAATTTTGCATTTTTTGAGAAGTCTACTGTTTTTCGAACGATTAGTATTCTATTCTCATTAACAGCAATTGGTGTATCAATTATCATTTTCCTCGAGAATAGAAATCCTGCAAGAACATTAACATGGATTGTCATTTTAGCGATTTTTCCTGTCATAGGTTTCTTCTTTTATTTACTTTTTGGACAAAACTATCAAAAAAAGAGAGTATACAGAAAAAAAGCAATTAATGATCAAAACGCTTCTGAATTATTAAAACAATCCAACAATCAAGAGGTAAAAGAATTCTTAGCTACTCATAAAAAATTGGAGTATTTAATTAATATTGCATCAAAGCAAAGTAACATACCAGTCACAATGAACACACAAACAAAAGTACTTACAAACGGAAGTGAAACATTTCCAAAAATAATCGAAGAGCTCAAAAAAGCCAAACACCATATTCATATTGAATTTTATATTGTAAGAGATGATGATATTGGACAGAAAATAAAAGAGATTCTTATTGAAAAAGCTATGAACGGGGTCAAAGTACGCTTCCTTTATGATGCAGTTGGGAGTTGGAAATTATCTCGTACATTCGTGAAAGACTTAAAAAAAGCTGGAGTTGAAATTTTAGCTTTTTCACCTGTGACGGTGCCGGTATTAAACGATACGATTAATTATCGTAATCACCGAAAGATTATTGTGATTGATTCTAAAGTCGGTTTTGTCGGAGGATTAAACATCGGGGATGAATATTTAGGTAGGGATCAATATTTCGGTAAATGGAGAGACACTCATTTATATTTACATGGTGAAGGTGTAAGGTCACTTCAATTTATTTTTTTACAAGATTGGTATTATATGACGAATGAATTTATTGATGATCCTGAATACTTTGATATCCCAACCGAGAATATACAATCAACAGGGGCCATCCAACTAGTATCTGGTGGACCTGATCGAAAACAAGAAATCATAAAAGATTTATTTTTTGCGATGATTACAAGTGCAAGAGATAGCATTTTAATTGCTTCACCTTACTTTGTTCCCGATGATGATCTGTTAACTGCTCTTAAAGTGGCTGCAAATGGTGGAGTGAAAGTAAAGATTCTGATGCCAGACAGACCAGATAAGAAAATTGTTTTCTATGCATCTCGTTCATACTTTCCAGAATTATTAGATGCAGGTGTAGAGATTTATGAATATAAACAAGGGTTCTTACACAGTAAAGTTTTAATTGTGGATGGTGAAGTTGCATCTGTCGGTACAGCCAATATGGATATGAGAAGTTTTCATTTGAATTTTGAGGTTACAGCATTTTTATATTTAGAAGATAGTATAAAGCACTTAGTTAAAGATTTTCAGCAAGATTTATTGGATTCTGCACCGATTCTTTTAAATGAATTTAAGAAAAGACCAATTTATAAGAGAATAATGGAATCGCTATCAAGATTAATGGCACCATTACTTTAAAAAAACGATTACAAGATGAACTTTCATTTTGTGATGGTTTTTTTATTTTTTCTAAAAGATTGTTTCACTATTTTAGATATTCGAGTCTTTGAAAATTCAATTTTAGTGATTTTGCAGGAGGATTGAAATTTATTGGGGAACTATTTAAGTAGAAAGGGGCGTTAGAATGATTATTGCACTTGATAAACATGAAAACCAAATCAATTTATTTGAAAAGAAAAGCAGTACTGATTCATTTGCGATGAAGAAATTGGGACCATTTAGATGTCCTATATGTAAAAATGAAGTCTTACTAAAGTCAGGAATGAAAAGAAGAGCGCATTTTGCTCATATTAGTGTATCTGAATGTGAAAATGCACGAAAAGAAAGTAAAGAGCACTATGACGGCAAATACGATCTTTATGGATACTTTAAAAGAATAGGAGGAAGGGTTACTATTGAAAAATATCTTCATTCAATTAGGCAGCGCCCTGACATTCTAGTAGAATTCGATCATTATGTAATTTGCATTGAATACCAATGTTCTATCATTTCATTACAACAAATCATTGATCGAACTAATTCTTATCATGATATTTCTCTAAAAGTTCTATGGATATTAGGCATGAACATGCATTTACCAAAAGCAAAATTTATATATTCATTAAATTCGTTAGCCATTTACTGTTTAGGAAACTCCAAACATTCAACCCTCTGTTTTTATGATCCATCAAAAAAGACATTTGTGAAACTATCCTCACTAATAGCCTTCTCCCCAACTATATTTGTAGGTATCAAATCGAGTTGTAAAATTGAAAAGTGTACTCCCTCACAATTAATCTCTCAAGTAAATATAGATAAAAATAATTTCATTACCTCATGGTGTGCATTAAAAGAGAGTTATCGCAAAAAACAGCATTTATACTATAAGGGTAGCTTTTATCCACTCAAGGAACATTTATATACCCTTCAAATAGATTATTTACCAGCGGTTATTGGTGTACCTTTAGCGTGTAATTACTTATTAAATGAACATTGCATTGTATGGCAAGGGATATTATTTCTCAATTTTATACATTCTAAAAAGATTGGTGAAATGATTTTTGAAACAGAAATAAAAGATTTTTTCTTTCAACAAATAGAAACAGAAATATGGAGAGTAAATGTAGTTAGTCACAAAGATATAAGTAATTTGGAGAACTGTGTAGAAAATTATATTCAGTTTTTAGAGCAAATTGGAATCGTAAAAGAGATAAAAAATGGTAAAATAATGAAGATAGCGGATGCTATTATTCCAAAATCATTCCAGCATGCCCTGGATGAAGACTGTCTGGCAGCAAGTACTGCATTTGAATTGCTGTTTCACACTGTTACTGACAATCAGACACGGGAATGTTATTAATACTAATAATTATTTTAGGGGGATCAGTCATGCTAGAACAAAAAGCAGTTAAAAAATTACCAACTAGAAATGAAGTTCCAGTAGAATTAACTTGGAAATTAGAAGATATTTATGAAACAAATGAAAAATGGGAGGAAGAATACAAGAAAGTATTAGAATTAATTCCTACATTTGCTGAATTTAAAGGTAAGTTAGGTGAATCTTCATCTGTACTTTTAAATGCATTAAAAAGACAAGATGAGATTTCTTTCTTATTAGGGAAATTGTATACATACTCTCATATGCGTTATGACCAAGATACAACTAATTCAACATTCCAAGCATTAGATGATCGTGCGAAAAATTTATATACGAAGGCTTCAAGTGCGATGTCATTCTTTGTTCCGGAATTATTAACAATTAAAGATGAGACATTAAATTCATATTTAGAAGAAAATGAAGAATTAAAACTGTACAAGCATTCATTGGAAGAAATTTTAAAACAGAAGCCTCATGTTCTATCTGCTGAAGAGGAAGATATTATGGCACAAGCTTCAGAAGTATTATCAGCGTCTTCAAATACGTTTGGAATGTTAAATAATGCTGATTTAAAATTCCCGACAATTGAAAATGAAAACGGTGAAGAAGTAGAGATTACGCATGGTCGTTATATTCAGTTTTTAGAAAGTAGTAATCGTAAAGTTCGTAAAGAAGCTTTTGAAGCTGTCTATAACACTTATGATGCTTATAAAAACACGTTCTCGAGTACATTAGGTGGTTCTGTTAAAAAGAACAATTTTAACGCGAGAGTGAGAAAATATGATAATGCTCGTCATGCTGCACTAAGTAACAATGCAATTCCAGAAGTTGTTTATGATCAATTAGTATCGACTGTTAATGAACACTTAGATTTATTACATCGATATGTAGCACTTCGTAAAAAGGCATTAAAGTTAGACGAAATCCATATGTATGATCTATTTACGCCTTTAGTAGAAGAGGTGAAAATGGAAGTAACGTACGATGAGGCAAAGGATATTTTATTAAAAGCATTAACGCCACTTGGCGATGAGTATATTGAAATATTAAAAGAAGCATACCAAAACCGTTGGGTAGACGTAGAAGAGAATAAAGGTAAGCGTAGTGGTGCTTATTCTTCTGGTGCATATGGAACAAATCCATATATCCTAATGAACTGGCAAGATAATGTAAATAATTTATTTACTTTAGCACATGAGTTTGGCCACTCTGTTCATAGTTATTACACAAGAAAGAATCAACCATATATTTATGGAGACTACTCAATTTTCGTAGCAGAAGTAGCATCTACATGTAATGAAGCAATTTTAAATGATTATATGTTAAAAAATACAGAAGACCCAAAACAAAGACTATATTTACTAAATCACTATCTAGAAACGTTTAGAGGTACTGTATTCCGTCAAACAATGTTTGCTGAATATGAACACGCGATTCACCAATTAGCTCAAAATGGAGAGGCTTTAACACCTGATTTATTAACTGAGACATATTATGAGCTAAACAAGAAATATTTTGGTGATGAAATTGTAATCGATGAATTAATCGGTTTAGAGTGGAGCAGAATTCCACATTTCTATTACAACTATTATGTATATCAATATGCAACTGGATTTAGCGCAGCTACAGCATTATCAAAACAAATCTTAGAAGAAGGCGAACCTGCAGTTGAAAGATACTTAGGATTCTTAAAATCAGGAAGCTCTGATTATCCAATTGAAGTATTGAAAAAAGCAGGAGTAGATATGACTTCTTCACAACCGATTGTAGAGGCGTTAAAAGTATTCGAAGAAATGTTAAATGAAATGGAAGAGTTATTGTTTAACCAAAAGTAAGTATTTAGAAAATGGTGCAAAGTATTTGCACCATTTTTTCTATTATATACTGTAATATAATGTGTCTAAAATGTGAAATATTGTTCAAACGGTTGCCAAAAGGAATAATTAATTGTATTATTAGGGTGTGAATTACTTCACAAACACAAATACCCCTTTGTTGAACGTGAAAATTTCTCCCATCCCCTTGATGTTAATCTTAACATCAGAAAAAGGACCTAGCGAAAGCTAGGTCTTTTTTCGTTTATACAATAGATTGAGAATCGAGATATTGATAATAGATATTTTCTTCTTGGACGATTTTCTTAACTTTTCGGAGTAGAATTAGTTTCTTTAATTCTAATTCGATTTGTTGATTCGTCTTTTCATATATTGTACTTAATTCATTGATCGTAACAAATGGTTGGAATTTGATAAACTCAAGTAAATCAGGAAGTTCTCTTTTAATTATCTTTTCCCTATGCATCAATTCTAAAATCTTTACGTAGGTTTGATAGCTTTCAAAACCATTAATTTTTAAACCTTCTTCTTCAATGTTTTCATTAAAGAAAACGACACTTGGAATTTCGGTAATATTCATCTCTTTTGTAACTTTAATATCACATTGAAAAGCCTTTATGGAGAGAGGACTATGTAGATCCTCGATAAATTCATTAATATCTATGTTAATTTCCTTTGCGCATTGTATAAGAACTTCTTTATCTGTAATATCATAATCCAATAAAAAGTAATACTCTTGTAATTTCTTTAGATAATTAACCCCAGCTATACGTCCTTGAAGCTCAGCAGCTTTAATAGCTATCGCTGAATAGTAAGGGTATAGCTCTTTATTATCAATCCATAAATGATCATCACAAAGGATATCAGATCTGCTCGCTGTTTTTTCCCAAACAAAAGAAAGATGGGAAGGGCGTTTTTCCAACAGCTTTTTTGTTGTATAATATCGATTTACTGGAACATAAGTAGATGAAAAATATTGACCATACTCTAAATGAAACTTTTTTAGAAGTGTACTAAAATCCCAGCACGGCTTACACAGTGGATCTATGAATACATACAATTCAATCGATTTTTTTGTACAAGTCTGCTTAGGCTGTATGATTGATTCAGTTTTATATTGTTTGTCATTCATATATTTCACCCTTATTGCTATTCCTTTTATCCGTTCTATAACAGGACTGGAATTTGTTATCTAAGATATAACACCTATATTCTCTAATCGTATTGTAGCAACGGTACGCTAATATTACAAATATGATGTACTATTATGTGCTATTCTTTATAAAATTAACAAAAAATAGATATAAAAATAAAAAACCATATCATTTGATGATATGGTGTAGAATTTATGCAAAGTAAGTCTCAGTTACTTTACGGACATAATTTTGTGTTTCTTTAAATGGTGGAATACCACCATATTTTTTTACATTTCCGCTACCAGCATTATAAGCAGCCAAAGCAAGTTCCACATTGCCATTATATTGACGCAGATTTGCTTTTATCATTCGTGTACCAGCTTCAATATTTTGTTTTGGGTCATATGGATTTGTAATGCCATATGCTTCAAAATTTAATGGCATGATTTGCATTAATCCTTTTGCACCTGCATGACTTGTCGCATTAGGATTATAATTTGACTCATGTTGGATTATTGAATGGATTAACTTTGGATCCACATCGTATTTCTTTGCCATTTCATTAATGATGCCATCAAACTGACTCTTCGTATAATCAGATTTACTATTAGTAGGTGAGATTACAGTAGAAAGTTGATCGATGACAGGCTGAACAGCTGTTGATATATTTTTACCTAATAATTGAACGACAGTTTCACCATAGCTTAATGTAGGTTGAGGTACATTAATGATTTGATTCAAATTACTAGAACTTGAACTCACATTATTTAATTCATTTGTAAATAATGAGCTAAATAATGAGTTGTTGCTATCCTGCTTTGATGATGATAACTGACTAACATTATTAAGTGCTTGAAGTTGAATTAACTTCTGGATGATACTTATATCCATTTTTATTTCTCTCCTATAAACCCTTGTTTAGCATTAAAAAAGCGTTTAATTTTATTTAAAGTTTCACGTTCTGGAATCTCATATTTACGTAAAAGATTGATAAAATGATTTTTACCAACTAGTTCATCTGTTACTTCATATTCTAATTCATAATCCTCATGATTTAAATAAGTACTATGGTCTAAAACTAATAGACCATTTTCATAAGGTAATTCTACACGGCTTGTCGTTAGATCCCCTAATAATGCTAAATTATCAATTTTGATATTCTCTTCAATAAGATACTCTTTTACTTCTCCATCAGGTATTTGACTAGTTTCGAGTATTTTCATTGCTTCACTTTCAGATAATTTTTGATGAATTTCTAAATGACCGATAGCTTGTCTAATTTTTAAAGTCAGTATAAAGGAATGGGACTTTTGTCGGATTCGAAGTGCTCCACCGTTATTTTTTAAAGTAAATGAAGGCGTTTCAAAATAATAGTTTGTTTGTTTAACGAACATTGACTCAGTAATGTGAAATACATCTTGGAGTTTTGTAAATTCTTCTTTTGTTAATAAATTTTTAAATTCGATTTCAATCTCTTTTGCCATAATAATCTCCTTATGATAAGTAGAATTTTTTCTGCTGAACTCACCAGTCGTCTAATTTATATTTGATATGTTACAATAGATAATGTCAAAAATGAATAAAATACATACATTAAAAAGGTTGAGGATTTACGATGAGAAAAATGGTTCAAATAAAAGAAATTACAATTAATAACGAAAATGAGATGATGTTAATAATTGAAAACGATGCTATAAATTTGGCTAATTGTCATGAAGTTGGTACGATGATTGCAGATTCTGAACAAAGTTCATTACTGTATATAATAGAAGAAAATGAAGAATTTGTATATGTTACTATACCAGTAGAATATTGGCCAAAAATTAAAAAAGCCTTTGATTTAAAAAGTGTGGTAATTTTACAAGCAGACGAAGCGAAAATCCCACTTGAAAATTGGCAAAATGAACTAACTTGTTTAGTAGAAAACGTTGAAGGTAATTTTAATTATGGAGAAGAATTTGTGAAGCAAATTCAAAGTGTATTTTTAGAAGAGAAGTAAGTTGGTGGTGAGTTTATGAATGGTCAATGGGAAAGTTTTTTAGCACCATATGAGCAGGCAGTAAGTGAATTAAAAATTAAATTAAAAGGGATTCGAAAGCAATTTGAAGAGTCTCATCAACATTCACCGATTGAATTTGTGACAGGCCGAGTCAAACCAATTCATAGTATTGTAAATAAGTCGATTCGAAAAGGAATTCCACTAGCAAAGCTAGAACTAGAATTACAAGATATCGCTGGACTACGAATGATGTGTCAGTTTGTTGAGGATATTAAAACTGTAGTAGAACTCCTACGTAAGCGAAAAGATTTTAAAATTATTGAAGAACGAGATTATATTACTAATAAAAAAGAGAGCGGTTATCGTTCTTATCATGTAGTTGTCGAATATCCAGTTCAAACAATTGAAGGTGAAAAGAAAGTACTTGTAGAAATTCAAATACGTACACTAGCAATGAACTTTTGGGCGACAATTGAACATTCATTAAATTATAAATATAAAGGGCAATACCCTGCAAACATTCTCGAGCGATTACAAAGAGCAGCTGAAGCAGCATTTTTACTTGATGAAGAGATGTCGCTAATTAGGGGAGAAATACAAGAGGCACAAGCTGTATTCTCGAAAAAAAACGACCAATAAGGGAAGGACGAGAAAATGAAATTCGCGATTATGTCAAAGGGTGACCAAGAATCGAATAGTCATACTAAGCGCATGAAGGATTATTTGGAAAGTTTTAACTTTAAGTACGATGAGGTTGAACCAGAAATTGTCATTTCAATCGGTGGTGATGGTACATTACTACATGCATTTCATCAATATACACATCTACTTGATAAAGTTTCGTTTGTTGGTGTTCACACAGGACATCTAGGATTTTATGCGGATTGGGTTCCATCCGAGGTAGAAAAATTAGTGATTGCGATCGCAAAAACCCCTTTTCAAGTTGTAGAGTATCCTTTGTTGGAAGTCAATATTCGATACAATGATGGTAGGAAAGAATTGCGAACACTCGCTTTAAATGAATGTACTATTAAGGGACTTGAAGGTACTTTAGTAATTGATGTTGAAATAAAGGGTCAGCATTTTGAGACATTCAGAGGAGACGGCCTTTGTATTTCTACACCATCTGGAAGTACTGCCTATAATAAAGCCTTAGGTGGAGCGATTATTCATCCTTCAATCGAGGCGATTCAAATTGCAGAAATGGCATCCATTAATAATCGAGTGTTTCGAACAATCGGTTCACCACTCGTTTTACCAAAGCACCATACATGCTTATTAAAACCTGTTCGTAAATCTAATTTCCAAATTACATTAGATCACAAAACGATCGTACATCAAGATGTTAAATCGATTCAATGTAGAGTTGCCCATGAAAAAGTGCGTTTTGCTCGATTCCGACCATTTCCATTTTGGAAGCGTGTCGTCGATTCTTTTGTAAAAGAATAAAGGTGATATAAGATGAAACAATTTCAATTAAAATGGGAAGTAAAAACAGAACATAATGGCTTGTTACTCAGAGAGTTTCTACATTTAATGGAACTCTCTAAACGAGCGTTGACTGATATTAAATTTCAAGGTGGAAAAATCTTAGTTAATGATGAAGAAAAAACAGTTCGTACAATTGTAAAAGAACATGACATCATAACGATCTTTTTTCCAATTGAAAAACCTAGTGAAGAGCTAATACCACAAGCTGTTCCATTTGAAATTGTATATGAAGATGAAGCAATATTAGTTGTTAATAAACCTTTTGGGATTTCCAGTATTCCATCAAGAGAACATCCAAATGGTACATTAGCAAATGGAATCCTTCATTACTACCAACAAATCGGATTACAATCGACGATTCATATCGTAACCCGTCTAGATAAGGATACATCGGGTTTAATGTTGATTGCTAAAAATCGATATGTACATTATTTATTTTCAAAAAATGAATTAAAAGATGTAAATCGTAAATATAAGGCAATCGTTCAAGGCGAAATGAAGGAAAATACGGGCATTGTAAATGCAAGAATAGCTAGGAAACGTGATAGTATTATTGAAAGAGAAGTGTCAGAAGAAGGACAAGAAGCTATTACATATTTTAAAGTCGTAGAAAAGTTTAAAGAGTATTCGATTGTAGAATTACAATTGGAAACTGGTAGAACGCATCAAATTCGTGTTCATATGTCTTTTATAGACCATCCACTCATTGGGGACGATTTATACGGAGGATCTACTGTCACATTAAAAAGACAAGCTCTTCATAGCTATTATTTGTCATTCATACACCCAATTAACAAAGATGAACTGTCATTTGAAATAGTTCTACCTAAAGATTTAATAGATTGGCTAGATCAACAGAAACAAAATAATCAGACTATAATAGATTGTCAACAGTAAAATTTGTCTAATGTTTGGATATTTCATTGACATTATTAGAGTAATAGATTAACTTTATATTTGTAGTGTTTCTACCATGGGGATGGAAGAAACTAAAATATCTGAAGAGCGGGCGACGCTCTTACAGTAAAGTAGGTTCCGAAATGGTACCTACTTTTTGTTTTTTTTCTATTCTTCATAAATACTAAATTTCTCTTCGATTAGTGGCATTGTAGAAGGAACTTGTGTAAATTCATGTTCTGGATAAGAATATGCAGTTAATTTACCTCCAAAAACAGCACCTGTATCGATATTGATTGTATTATTTAACTCTCTTGGCTCTTTAATTGGCGTATGACCGTAAATAATCAATGCCTTCCCGCCATACTCTTTTGCCCAATCTTTTCGAACAGGCATACCATTTGGCAGAACATCTCCATTTATATCTCCATAAAGCACAAAGGTTTTTACATTATTCGAATGCTTACCTATCATGTCTTCACGAATTCCAGCATGACTAACAACTAATTTTCCATCATCTAATACTTGATACAAAGGTGAGGATTCGTACAGTTTTATAAATGAGTTTTTATAGTGCTGACGTTCTTTTCCTTTAAGTGATTCTAGTTCAGCTACTGTTGTTTCAAGACCATGAAGTATCTTCACATTTCGACCCAAAAAGTAGCGGTAAAGCTTATTACAATGATTACCTGGTGAATAATGTGCTTTTTTATATTTCATTACCAGGTCGTACACAACTTTCATGACACCTAACGAGTTAGGCCCTCTATCTGTTAAATCACCAACGAAAACAAGTTTTCTTTCATCGGGATGAAGTGGAACATCTTTTTCCCAGCTGTAACCTAATTTCTTTGTTAACTCAACAAATTCATCATAACAGCCATGAATATCACCGATTACATCGTACTTTCTCATTAAATCAATCCCTTTAAAAAATGCTTGAACCGTTTATAGGCCCAAGCAAAGTAATATTAAAAGTAGTATGTGCAATTTGGTTTGAGTCATTCTAAATATGCACGTTTAATACAAAAAAGGTAATTTAACATACGGAAAAGTGATAGGACCGACTGAATTACTGCAAAGAAAAGCCTGTTTCCAATTTAAAATAAGAATGCTTTGATTTCCACTCCAGGATGCTCGCTTTCCATGGGGCGTGCGCTGAGCCTCCTCGTCGCGTTCGCTCCTGTGGGGTCTCAGCTGTCCCGTAACTCCCATAGGAGTCGAGCACCTTCCGTTTAAATCTTTAGTGGTAATGAGGGGACTCTAAGAGCACTTATATAAAGCTAATTCTTAGTTTTAATTCAACAACTTACTGACAATCCACCTTTGAATCTTAATTGAAAAAAGAGGACCAAATCATTAGCGAATTGGTCCTCTAATTATTTAATTATATTTCTTTAATCTCTAACCAATCTTGTTAGCCTGTCGCTTGTCTTGGCTGAACGAGTCGGCTCCACTTTTCTTGGTGCCTAGTTCCGGCTCCTAGCCCCTCGAGGTCATAAGCCAAGGACCAGTAAAGGTTAAAAAGCAACCTCCACTTGTCCTCGTCTTATGCTTGTCTTGGCTGAACGAGTCGCCTCCACTTTTCTTGATTAGTTAAACATATATTTATTTGTTCTTGATCTTACGTTTAGGATGAAGCCGATTGCTAGGAGGTTGGTTGCTAGTGAGCTTCCTCCGTAGCTGATGAAGGGTAGGGTAATACCTGTTATCGGTAGTAGTCCGATTGTCATCCCGATATTTTGGAAGATCTGGAAGGTGAACATTCCAACAACACCTGCGCAAATATAGCTTCCGAATTTGTCATTACTTTCTAATGCGATGTGGATCATTCGGTAGATCAGCAGGAAGAAGAATGAGATGACTACGCTGGCACCGATAAAGCCATATTGTTCGCATATAACTGTGAAAATAAAATCTGTATGTGGTTCAGGGAAGTAAGCTTCTCCGTTGTGGAACCCTTTACCTGTTAGCATACCTGAACCTGCAGCCATTAGCGCTTGCGTCAGTTGATAGCCTTGAGTTGGATATTCATATGGCGCTAACCAGCCGTAAAAACGATTTAGTTGGTATTCTTGTAGAACGTGAGCAGTGAAAAATTCAAAATGGAATAAGAAAAGATAAACCATGAACGAACCTAATGCAACTGTAAAACCAACTAAAGCAAGAATGTATCTCCAACGAATTCCTGAAACCAATATCATTGTAGCAATAATTGCACACATAACCATTGTGTTCCCTAAATCAGGCTCTTTCGCAATTAGTAATAAAGGAGGTAATGCTATCCCAATGATTTTAAATAGTAGAAATAAATCTTCTTTTTTACCACGAACCGAGTACGTTTCATTATGTTTAGAGATAATTGTTCCAAGAATAATGATCATAAATATTTTCATTAATTCAGATGGTTGGAAATTCCCTACGCCGGGAATACTGTACCATGCAGTTGCACCTTTAATTGTTAATGCACCTGGTACATTCAGCTCTAATCCAAGTAGTAAGAGTAAACCAACTCCATACATATACCAAATAACATTTTTATAACGATCAAAGTCAATAATCATAATGACGGCAATTCCAACAAATCCAATGATATACCATTTAATTTGTTGAGAAGCAAAGTTTATACTTCTAAGATTTTCAGGAAGGCTCGGTTGTGCACTTGTAATTGCAAGATAACTAATCGCAGCAATAGAAAACAGGATAAAAAGTAATTTAAAGTCAATTTGAAAGGGAGATGTACGGTCTTCCTTCATGTCCTCACCTCTCTATAATATGTTTTATTAGTATGCATTTTAAATAGCATTTTTAAATGCCGACAATCATCATTATAGTTTATTTTTGTTATTAAAGGAATTCAAAACTAAGAAGTCATGATAATTTCATCATTTATTTCTATAATCTTCAAAAAAACCAGTAGATAACTTTACTATTTCCAATTGAATGTATTTATGCTACTATTTTAGTATCTACTACTAATAACTAATATTAAAGGAGTGCGGATCTATGATTTCATTAAAAGGAAAAACATTTGTTGTAATGGGAGTTGCAAACTTCAGAAGTATTGCTTGGGGTATTGCACAGTCACTACATACGGCAGGAGCAAATCTAATTTTTACTTATGCAAATGAGAGACTTGAAAAAGGTGTTCGTGAACTAGCTGATAGTTTAGAAAATCCAAATACAATTCTTGTTCAGTGTGATGTAACAAGTGATGAAGATTTAGCTAAATGTTTCGCTTCAATTAAAGAGCAAGTTGGTTCAATTCACGGTGTGGCTCATTGTATCGCTTTTGCGAACAAAGAAGATTTAAAAGGTGAATTTGTTGATACAAGTCGCGCAGGATATTTATTATCACAAGATGTTAGTGCATATTCATTAGTTGCAGTTGCACGTGAAGCGAAAGCAGTTATGGCTGAAGGTGGAAGTATTGTAACGTTAACTTACTTAGGTGGAGAGCGTGTAATGCAAAATTACAATTTAATGGGCGTTTCAAAAGCTGCATTAGAAGCTTCTGTTCGTTATCTGGCTAATGATTTAGGTAAGTATAATATTCGTGTAAATTCAATTTCTGCTGGTCCTATTCGTACGCTTTCAGCTAAAGGTGTAGGAGACTTTAATACAATCTTAAAAGAAATTGAAGAAAAAGCTCCATTACGTAGAAACGTAACCCAAGAAGAAGTTGGAGATTCTGCTGTATTCTTATTCAGTGATTTATCAAGAGGAATTACTGGTGAGAACCTTCATGTTGATTCTGGCTATCATATCATGGGATAAATTAAATTAAATAAAAGGTGCCTTATTGTGATATCACAAAAAAGGCACCTTTTTATATTTGTTGAAAGAAAATTGATTTGTCCATCTAATTTATCTCTATGATCCTTTTTATTATGGAATGAAGATTGATTTTAAGTGACGTAGACCGACTAATTTAATCTCACCCTTCGACGTAATTAACTGAATGAAGTTTGAATCAATTGAATCTAATTTACCTATATATTCATTCCGTTCACCACTATTGATGACAACCAATTCACCATTTAATTTGTTTAATTGGACATCTAAAGTTCTTGCTAAAGGTATATTGGAAGGGTTTACTGGAAGCAAGTTATTGTTTAGCGTATACGGGGTTTGCTCTGTAAGGTATGGGATTAGCCATTTTAGGTGTTGAAGTGATATATACATTACTTTATAAACAGGTGAGTAAAATACAAAATAATTATTCATGATTGTTGTGATATAACCATGAAAAGAATGAGAATTTGTAACTTTTATTTCTACAAATATCCCTTTAGCAGCTGTTAATACTTTTCTAAGCGATAATTCGTCTTTTTCATGCTCCAATTCTTGTAGTGAAGGGACCGTACCATATGACTCCTTATTCAAACTTTCACTTACATTTTGAATGTGAAGAAGGGGGATATAAAGAAAATTCTCTCCATTGAACAGGACTAATAAGTCATTTCCTACTTCTAATAAAATGCCTTCTACAATGTTTTTACCGGAAACTTCAATCGTAACTTGCATGTTGAGAAAATGTTTAAAGCTTGCCATTATTTTCTCCTTTCTTGAAAGATAAACCGTAAGAATCATTCATTTGTTTCTTATTTGAAGATTGATTTTCTCAAGTTTTATAGTGAACTGTGTTTGCTTTAAAATAAGGCTTTGTGAAAGGTGAAGGTTCTCATGCTAGCTTTCATAGAGGGCGTACGGTAAGCCTCGTTTGTGGACATATACGCCTTTAGGGACTCACCTGTCAAGCTACTGCCATATGAGTCTCGAACTTTCTACATCAAATAACTTGTATTCTATTTAAGCCTGTCTAAACACAGTAATTTTTAAAAAAGTTTTCATTACATATCAACAAGAATCATTGATAAAGCATAAAATAAACAAAGCATGACATATTGAATGACTTCATTTATTCATGGACGCAGTCATTTTTAGTGCCTGTCTGAATTATTAGATTAGTAATGACCCAATCATAAATTCTTAATGTTTATTTTGAAGTAATCTTCATCATTTTTATTAATGGAAGTACCACTCAAAATTAAGTATTTTGTAAAACAAATAGTATATATCAAATGAAAGTTAAGTGATCTAATCAAATACTTTTACTTAGATCGATAGAACGACGTTAAGTATGAATGTAGTTGCTTTAACATAATTAGAATGGTATGTGAGAATAAATGTTAAAAAAAGGGTCGTTTTATAAGAATAAAACGACCGATCTAAACATTATTTTCTTCTTCTTAATGTTTGGCTTGTCGTATTACTTCTTTCATAAACTTCGAATTTTTCTCCGAAACTTACACTTTTAATATGATAAGTAGCAATATAAACTAGTTCATCGTTGAAAGAAATTTCAACATAATCATTGTTTGCATCAAGAAGAATACCTTCTACTTTGTCATGGCCACCACGATTGATTTTTACCCACTGTCTAACTTGTGAATTTAATAAGTCCACGAAGCTTTCATTTGGTAAAAGCTCGATTGTATTAAACATTTCATTATAGTTAAGTTTACCTTTTGCAAATGAAGTTACACTTTTTAAATGAGAATATGGGAAGTAAATTACGCCTTCAGCCTCTGTAAAAAGAGCAATATGTGTTCCATATGCACCAAGCAGTAAACCTTCTTTTGATTCGTGACCTCCTCGACCAATTCTAACTCCTTTACCTACGAATACTGAGAATAACTCTTTATTCACTTTTTCATCGCTCCTTGTTTTTTCTGTGCGGTTACAATGTATTTATATGTGCCCTGTCAATTGTTTGTACTAGGATATTTGTCCAATTTCTACAAATATGTATAAAATTAGTCAATTGTCGATGGGAAAATAAACTAGAAATGGTATATATATGCTTATTTACCCCAAAAAAATCTAACATGAGAACTATTGTCCCTACATATATTTTATAAGAGCACACATGCGAGGGAGGAACAACTATGGCACGAAAAGAATCACACGAAGGAGTAAAACCTTTGTTATATATTGCTCAACCTGACCTTGAAGAAGCCAAGCTAAATATACAACATTCCTATGTAGTCAAAGTTAATAAGCAAGAAAAGAAAGCGAAAAAAAAAGATTATGTAGAATCACATTATGAAGAAGTAGAAGATGTTGAAGAAGTTAAAGAAATAGAAGAAGTTGAAGAAATTGAGGATACTCAAGAAGAATTAGAAAGTTCGGAAAATAAAGTCCGAGAAGATAAAGGTTGGGTAAAAAAACCTTTTAAAGCAATGACAAATGAAGAAAAGGTGTATTTTATGGTTAATAAACCACATTATATTCCAAAGGTTGAGTGTCGGATCCGTACAAAAAACGATTTGTATATAGGATATATTTTAGCTTATAACGAAGGAAAAGTTGCTGTAAAGATCACATCTAGTATCAATAATATTGAAATTCCTTTAGAAGAAATTGTTAGTATTCAAATGGTTGGTATATAGACACTTAAAAAGGTGGTAGATATAATAATCTACCACCCATAGTTTTTTAGTTTACATGAATTATAAATTGTTAACGTGAACGTCACGTAAGCATTGGATTGCAATAAAAGCATCTAAATCAACAGTGATACATGTGTTAGAAGCAACGAAGAAATCAGCATCAACTAGGTCACAGAAATCTTGGCGATCTCGATCTTTGTTGCTGTTGTTTTTGTCATCGTCTCTGTCAGCTCCAACTAGTGCTCTTAATACTGCACAGTCATCGTCTACACTTTCAACACGGAAAACAACTGAATCTTGACAATTATTTCGTCTGTTTTTGTCATTTTTGTCATTGTCATCGTTTCTATTGTCGTTTCTGTCTCTGTCTCTCATGTTGTTTAGAAAAGCAGGTACTCTAAATAACTCACCATTAGGTAAAAATAGTAAGAAAGGGCGAGTATTTGCAAGTGGTACATTTGGATTAGCGCCTAAGAAAGGAACATCACAACCTGTTGGGCAAGTGTTTGTTGCACAATCTTGTAATTCATTTATGAATTTTACTACGTCGCTAACACAATTGTTGTCATTATTTTTTTTGTGGTGATTGTTGTCTTTGCAACTCATCTTTTTCACTCCTTATCATTTAAGATGGATATTACATTAATATGATATTAACGAGGAGGGAATCGGTTACTGTTGATTTTTGCTTTTTAAAGAAATGGGCTTAGTGTAGTGATTTTTTGAAAGTGATGAAAGGTTTTAGGATGCAAAATCAGGTTTAAACTTGAATCATTACGAGTAGAGCGAGGCTGTAAAGATGATTAGTATGACGTGGTTACTATTAGTGCTTCTTACTTTAGCCAGTTTTCGACTGACCAGATTAGTTGTTCATGATAAGATTACATCGTTTATTAGGCGGCCATTTATAGATGAAATCACGATTGAAGAAGAGGGAATACCTGTCACTTATACAAAGATTAAAGGTAAGGGAATTCAATATTTTATTGGTGAATTACTTAGTTGTACATGGTGTAGCGGAATTTGGTGTACTGCCTTGTTACTACTAATATATGTACTGTTCCCTGGAGTGGGAGAAGTCATCATCATCTTATTATCCATTGCAGGTGCGGCTGGTGTAATAGAGGCATTGGTTAATAGATTAAGTTTGTGATATTTGTCTGAACGATTATTTTATTCCTTCATATACTATTAAGAAAAAAATTTTTAGGAGGGAAGCTATGTACAATCGTCAACAAGGACAACAATTAACAAGTCAACAATGGCAACAACTTCAACAACAGCAATGGCAACAACAAATGCAACAAATGAATCAGCAACAATATGCAAATCCTTATGCACAACAAGGTCAACAGACAGGTTATGTAAAAAAATCAGGCTGTGGTTGTGGTCGAAGATCTCCTCGTTAAACTCAAACAATCATAAAAAAGGGTGAGCTATAGAAGGCTCACCCTATACTTTTTTCTATTTTATTTAATGCTTTTAGTTAAAAAGCGTTTAATTAATCTTGATGGATATGCTTTTTTTCCTCTTCTTTTTTGAAGAATAGATAAGTATAATAATTTTCTTGCTCTCGTACAGGCTACATATAATAAACGACGTTCTTCTTCTAATTGATCCATCGAACCATTTTTTAATGATTCCAACGCATAATCATGTGGAAAGCCACCATCGACAGCACCTAAGATGTATACAAAATCATATTCTAAACCTTTAGAACGATGTGCTGTTAGAAGGGATATACTACCTATATTGTTATTTTTTTGTTGTTTATATTCCTTGAACTTTGCAGCGATATGAAACGCATGTTGGGTTAGTTCTCTAACCGTCTTAAAATTTCTGCTGACTACTTTCAAATCCCTTAAATCATCAGAAGGTCGTTCAATTTTATTGGATTCATTTCCACGTTTTTTAATATAATCAGTAAACGCTGGACTTTCCTCAATTCTTTCGATTGCTTCAAGAGGAGAAGCCGTTTTTAAATGACGGAGAACTTTTATTAGCTTCTCAATTTTTTTAAGCTGAAATGGCGCAGCGCTATTAATTGTAGTAAATGCTTCTAAAAATGAAAGGTTTTGTAAAACACTGTTCATTTTTGCCTCTTGAAATGCTTGCTGCTTAAGAAAAAATACAGGTAAGATTTCTTTTAATGCAGCTTGATGGTCTTCATCTTCAATTAATAATAAGAAAGAAATCATCTTTCTAATAATAGGACGATCATAAAATGAATCTCCATCTTGATCTATAGTAAACGGTAAACTCGTCGCAATTAACCGTTCAAATAGTGCTCTAGAAGCAGTATTCGTACGATAAAGAATAGAAAATTGGGAAGGATTCGCACCATTTCTAATTTTTTCTTTTATATCATTAACAATCATCGTAGCTTCTTCTTCTTCATCAAATGGGAAGAAGAAAGATGGAACCTGGTCATGATCATATTGCGCATGCATCGATTTAACAAATCGATTCTTATTTGGTTTAATCACTTCATTTGCAAGCGAAACAATACCATGAGATGAACGATAGTTTTCATTTAAATGGTAAATTTTTGATCCAGGAAAATGATCTTTAAATTCTAAAATAAAGCTCGGGTCACTACCACGGAATGCATAAATAGACTGATCATCATCACCAACAGCAGTAACATTTTGTGTATGCTGAAAAAGGATTTTTAAGATTGAAAATTGTATTTTATTAATATCTTGAAATTCATCTACTAACAGACATTTAAAGCGATTTTGATATTGAGCTAGTAATTCAGGATAATCGTTAAGCATTTCAAAGCATCCTAGAAGCATGTCGTCAAAATCAAATTGTCCGTTTTCCTTCTTTATTTCTTCATATCCTTCATAAAGTGTTGCAACTTGTTCTTCCCAAGCATCGTTTGGACGAATTTCGTGGGGATAAACACATGAATTCTTCCATAATCCAATTTGTTGAATTGCTTGATCATATGCAAATGACTTTTCATCAATTTCAAGTCTACGACCAACCTGTTTCAACATGATTTCCTTTTGAAAGTCAGATTTGATAAGCCTTGAAGAGTCCCACTTTTCACGATCAAAGCGTAAAAGCATCTTGTAAAAAATACTATGAAACGTACCAATTTCCATCTGTTGAATCGAGTAGCCAAGTTTCCTCATACGTTCTTTCATTTCTAATGAGGCTTTTGAAGTAAAGGTAACTAGCATCATTTCATGTGGTTGGATTCCCAAATTCATTAAATGCATTGCACGAGTTGTAATAACTCGAGTCTTACCACTTCCAGCTCCAGCGAGCACAAGTAAAGGAGAACCAGTGTGAGTAACTGCATTCCATTGCTGTTCATCTAATGTTATTTGATTCATCACATGTTTAGTCGTATTTTGATCAACACTCTCATAAGGAGGAATTTGATAAAACGGTAATCTAGCAGTAAATGTATTTTCTTCACTTTTTTCAATAGTTGCCAAAGAAGATATAGCTCTCTTTTTTGGAAGTTTAATGACACTATCTTCTATATTTGTATCAATCATTGTAGTGTTGTTGGAGTTTGTTTGAATCGTTTTTTCTAATTCAAAACTTTGTTGTTTACATTCTAGGTTTTGCTCTTTATTCGTATGATAAAAATAAGGAGTTTCATAGATTGATAAAGTTAAAAATATGTTTTGTTGACAATTTACACATTTAACTTCTCCACGAATACTAGCTTGATAAATCTCCTCATATCTTGACCTGGGGAAATCTGGTAAATAGATTGTTTGATTTTGATAGTTTGCAGTTTTCATCTTGTTCCCCCTAAAATTAAAAGCAGACTCATCTATGTTACCAAAAAGTATTGTATACGAAAAGTGAATTCATTTAATTGGAAAAAAGTATATTTACATGAGAAAGAGAAGAGGGATGACATGGGATATATTCCACCTTTACATTACTCGGCTTATCATCACTATATTTCACAAAAAAATGGATACTTACATATACCTTTTATGTTTACTGAAGTCCAAAAAATAAATAGATTCAAAGAGGATCAAAAGCTATATGCAAAAAAAGTTTCTAGTCATTATCAAAAAATGAAATCTGATGTTGCTTTAAATAGTTTACAGGATGATTCTGCACAAAAAGTGATCAGTGAATTGACAGGGATAGGAAGATTGATTAATTTGTTGATTTGAGAATAGAGGAGAAATCTTTTAAGAATGAGCATAAAAAGCTATGATTCAAAAATGAATCATAGCTTTTTATCAATTAGATTAATGTTATTTTCATTTCTGCATGAGGAATTTCTGCTTCATAAAAAATCTCAGATGAAATATGATATCCTAATTTTTCATAAAAAGGAATCGCGGATTCTTGAGCATGTAATACCAATTGATGAATGCCGTTTTCCTTTGCAGTTTGATGAATTAAGTGCATGATGTCATTGCCAATTTGTTTTCCACGATAGTCTTTTCTTACACATATTCGTTGTACTTTGCCTTTTGAATCGATTTCTCTTAGTCGTCCAGCGGCAATTGGTTGTTCACCATCGTATGAAACAAAATGAAAGCATTCATCGTCTAATCCATCAAATTCTAAGTCTTTTGAGATTTGTTGTTCAACTACAAAAACTTCAGTTCGAACCGTTAAAGCATCCTGGATTTGTTCATCCGTTTTTGCAACGATTGTTTCTATGGTCATTGTTTAGCTCCCAATTTAAATGTTTCATAAACTTCCCATGCACCATTTTCTAATTGGTAAACTAATTTAATGCTATCAATCATTTCATTGTATGAAAATTGAATCATACTTAATTGCCCTAGAATATCACCGAATTCAGCATCTTGTAGCTGCTGACCAATTGTGATATGTGGTACAAATGCATATTCTTTTGTTTTCGGAAATGCACCAGTATGCATTTTCTCATGAAGCTCTTTTAGAGCATCAACAGGTGTAACTTTTAAATAAATGACATTATTTACAGGTGCAAAAGAACTTACTTTATTTATTTCCAATTCAAATGGTTCAATTTTACTAGCAATCTCATTTAGTTGAGAGATGATTGTTGGAAGTTCATCATCTTTCAGCTCAAAACCACTTCGTATTGTTACATGAGGAGAAATTAAAGTATAAGCTGGATCAAAACGTTTTCTAAACTCATTTGCCTTATCTTGAACAAATTTTGATGGAAAAATAACCACGCCACATTTCATAAAAATTACCTCCTGTTTTCGATACTTTTATAGTTAATTTTAATAAATTAACGAGTTTAATGATACCAATTTTAATTATATCAAATTTTTGAAAAATCGATAAGTTTGACGAATTATTTTGCTAAACTAATTTTTAACAAGTCTTCTAATTGCTTCTCCCAATTCGTCCAAGTGTGATCACCATCATACTCTGCATAATGTAACTCAACTGGGCATTTCGATAAAAACTCTTTTAATCGTAATCCATCTTTTATAAAATTCACCCATTGTTTGCTAGGTGTAAACACATTATCTTCCTGCGTTCCAACAGTTTGTAAAATTGATAAAGTTGTTGTTAAAGGTTTTTGGTCTAAAAATTGAATCACATCATCATTTACGAATGGTGACTGCATAATGACTTTTCCAAAAGTATTCGGATATGTAAAGGCTGCTTGTAATGAAACAGTACCACCAAGTGAATCACCAATTAATGTTCTACTATGCGCAAGGCCGAGAAGTGGTAAGTGATCATCTAAATAGGGTAGTAATTCTTCAGCTAAAAAACGAATATAATTTTTTTGACCTTCTTGAGATGGATGGTAAAGTGAGAATCGTTCTTTCGGGCTTGAATATGGAACGCCAACAATAATAGTAGGTTGAATTGTGCCTTCTTTTGTTAATTTTTCAATGACCCGATGAACTTTTCCTAAATTAAAATAATCTTGACCGTCTTGGGCAAGTAATAAGTGATGTTTTATTAAAGGAGTATATTGACTTGAGTAATAAATAGTAAATGTAACTTCCTTTTGAATATGAGTACTATAAAGGGTATGTTCTTCTCTAGTTCTATTTGTTTGAATCATAAATGTCTCCTCTTCTTTTCACTAGGATGATATAATTAGATGTTACTTCATTGAAAAAATTTAGAAAAGTAAAATGTGTTACGCTTACATAAAACTTTAAATAAAGAGGTGAAACATGAACACAAAACAACCAAATGCAATGATCTCATTATTGATCATTTCAATCATTGCAATTTCTACTTCGGCAATTTTAGCAAAATGGACAAATGCTTCTCCATCCGTATTAAGTATGTATCGCCTCTGGTTTACGTGTTTCTGGATGCTACCTTTCGTTTTAAAGCGAAAAACAGAATTGAAAGCTTTAGAAAAAAAACAATATAAATCATTTGCATTAGGTGGATTAATGTTAGCCATTCATTTTATCCTTTGGTATGGTTCACTTGTCTTCACATCTGTTGCAAGCTCGACAATAATCCTAGCACTTCAACCATTAGTTGCCATGATATTAGGATTTTTTGTGTTTAAAGAAAGTACTTCTATTACCTCTAAAATCTGTATGATTATTGCAATTATAGGCGTGTTCCTAATTGGCTTTGGGGATATCGGTTTAAGTATGACTGCATTTAAAGGAGATATTCTTTCATTTTTAAGTGTAATTGCTGCTGTACTATATTTAATGGTTGGACAAACAACTGTAAAAAATACGTCTCATTGGGTATATAGCTTTTTTGTTTTCGCATTTTCAGCTTTATTTTTAACAATTTATAATATCGTTACATTGGATAACTTTTTTGACTATCAATCGACTGACTGGCTCATTTTTATTGCTTCTTCTATTATTCCATCATTAGCTCATATCATTAATAATTACTTATTAAATTATGTGAATGCAACGACAATTTCAATGAGTATTTTAGGCGAACCAGTTGGTGCTTCAATTTTAGCCTTTTTCTTACTAAATGAAATGTTATCATCATTTCAACTTGTAGGTGGCACAATTGTAATTGTGAGTGTTGCGCTATATTTATACCAACAACAAAAGGAAACCACTGCATTGAAAATGGAAGCAAATAATTCATCATCAGCTTAATCTAAAATAAAGTTCAATTCAAATAAACTTTCTAATCAATTTGAACGATTGATTGGAAAGTTTTTTATTTTTTGGAAGAAAATAGGTAGAATATGTAATATCAATAAATTTTTATTGCGAGAACCCAAATCTAAGGAGAAAAAGCAAAAAATGAAAAAAAAGAAGAAGAAACCTAAAAATCCCCTTCATTATATTTTCATCGCATATATATTGATCACAATCGTATTTTCATGTTTATATATGATGCCATTTACAAGAATTGCTGAGCTCTCATACGTTGACAGCATTTTTGTATCTACAAGTGCGATTAGTGTGACTGGTTTAACGACAGTCAATCTAGTTGAGACCTTTAACACATGGGGGAAGCTTTTGTTAATGATTCAAATGGAAATTGGTGCAATTGGAATTGTTGTATTTATTAGCTATGGATTTATGATGCTAGGAAAGAAAATAACGATTTCTAATTTACTTGTTGTATCTAAAGATCAAAATCAAAGTAGTATTAAGTCAATTAGAAAATTAAGTTTGTCTGTATTATATACGTCACTGATTTTTCAAATAATAGGTGGAATCTTTTTTTATGGTCAATTTAGAGAGCATTTTCAATCCAGTAAAGAAACCTTACTTGTAACTGCATTTCATTCAATCGCAAGTTTTACAAATACCGGATTTGATTTATTTGGTAATAGTTTATATTCGTATCAAGAAAATGCAATTGTATTATATGTAACAGCTGCGCTTATTTTTATTGGTGGCTTAGGATATCCGACGATTATGGAGTATATCTTTTCTTTTAAAAAGAAAAAGTCCTTATTTACAAAAATAAATATGAGACTTCATTTTTCTTTTGTGGTGATTGGGACCATTTTGTTTTGGTTATTAGAAAAAAATCACGCATTTAAACATTTAAGTACATTTGATAAAATAACAAATTCAATCTTTTTATCGGTTACTACTCGAAATGGCGGATTTGCAACTTTAGACATTGCGAATCTTACACTTTCTGCTATTTTAATCATATTAGTTCTTATGTATATTGGGGGAGCTTCATCTAGTGCTGCTGGGGGAATCAGATTAACAACAGTGTCTGTGTTAGTCGCAAAAATGATTGCTGTTATTAAATCTCAAGAGGATACTGTAATTTTTAGAACAACTGTTAAACGAAGTGTAGTTGACCGTGCCTTTGTTATTGCAATGAGCTTTTTATTATTAATCTTACTTTCAACCATTATCATTTCAACGATTGAGCCATTTGCATTAGATTTAATATTATTAGAAGTCGTCTCAGCAATTACAAATACAGGACTATCATTAGGCATTACGCCAAACATACATAGCTCTACAAAATTTATTTTGATATTACTTATGTTTATTGGAAGAATCGGTATTTTTACAATGATTTATTTTGTACTTAGAGTTGATAAACAAAATCTAAAATATATTGAGAAAGACTTGGCAATCGGATAAGGAGGGGTCGTAATGGCAAAACAATTTTTAGTCATCGGTGCAGGTAGGTTTGGCCGTGGAATCGTAAAGGAATTAGACAGATTAGGTCATGAGGTCGTTGTATGTGATAAAGAAAAATCTACGCTTGAAGAGCTTGAGGAATATACTGAATACGCTGTAATTGGCGACTTACGTGAAGAAGCACTGCTAGAGGATTTAAATGTGAACCATTTTGACGTGGTGTTTGTCGCAATCGGAAGTGATCCATTAGCTTCAATTTTAATAACGCGTAGATTAAAAGAAAGAAACGTAACAAGAATTGTCTGTAAAGCGAATAACCGTGAAGTGGGAGGCATTTTAGAGAGCATTGGAGCGGATTTGGTAATTTATCCTGAAGAAGAAGCAGGCCACAAAGCAGCTAGACGAGAAGCGATGAATGGAATTATTGAGTACATTGAAATAACGAAAAAAATTGCTGCAGTTGAAACGGTAATTCCAGAGATATTAATTGGAAAGACATTAAGAGAAATTGGTTTCTCAGTAAAATATGAAATAACTGTCGTTTTAATCATCCGAAATGGTGAACCGATTGTTACGAATATTGGTGATGTTCGTTTTGAAAGTGGGGATTATATTTTTATTGTAGGTGAAAAAACGAAAATTGAACATTTCAAAAAGAAAGTTGGCTAATTTTGATCCATAACCACTTAGGAACCTTTAATCATCATAGTTGAATATACTAACCCAGGTTGATATTAAAGGAATGGTGGTTTAGAAGGTGACTAATGAAAGGATAGAGGTACTTGGATCATGGATTACCGCTATAGGTACAATCGCGTCCGCAATAGGAAGTACACCTTTAAGACGTCTGCAAGGCGAAGACAAGAAAAAGTGGGACGACATTAGTGAACAACTAGACTTTGGTGGAAATGCATTTCAGGCGATCGGGAATATTGTTGAGGTAGCTGGAACTGATGACTTTACATTAGAAGTAGCCGGTGAAATCATCCAAGCATCTGGAAATGTAACTGTCTTATTTAGTATTTTGACCGAAGATGATGAAGTCAAAAAAATAAATTTAAATATCGTCGGAAATGCGCAGCAAGCATTTGGTGGTTTCTTAGCAGTTATCGATGAAGTTGGGGACATCATTGAACAAGGTGGCGGTGATCCGACAAATGCCTTTGGAAATTTACTTCAGTCAATAGGTAATACCCTTCAAGCAATTGGAGGATTATATGACCTTGAAATCGTTAGGGAAAAAGATGCCCTTGGTATAGACGGTGATGGTGAAACTGAAGTTGAAGTTTCAGAAGAAAATGTTTCTAATCCTCTCAATGATCAAATAAAAATAAATGGTGAAATCAGTGAACTATTAAAATATAGTGGAAGCTGGATTCAAGCAGCTGGATCGATTATGACAGCTGTAGCCGAGCAAAGAGTAGTTGCAAAGCAAGAAGCGGAAAAAAGAGAATTAGAAGACAAGAAAAAGAAGAAAAGCAAGAAGATGAAGAAGAAGAAGACTGCCAGTCATTCGGAAAGTAAGAAAAAACCATATACAGAATTCAAAAAAAAGAGCTAACAAGCTTGAGGATTATTCTGATGTTAGTTCTATACATAAAAATCTATGTAAAACAGATGTAATATGAAAATGGGGTTAGTTAATGAAGGAACTAAATGGTTTAATTCAAAAAGAAAATCTCACAATATTGGGTTCAATTATTAAAATCAATAGAATGAATCAGAATATGAGTCAGCAAGCTTTAAGTGAAGGTATTTGTGTTCCGTCATATTTAAGTAAAATTGAAAACGGCGAAGTAGTACCTAGCTTAGAAATGATTCGGTTATTGTTTGGTGAGTTAAGTATTGTTTATCAAGACGACGTAGAATTTCTACAAGAAACTAGAAGTCAGCTTGAATTATTTTTTGAGGAATTAAATTTAAATGGTTTTGTCAAATCAGGTGAGATTTTCAAACAATTAGAACAAAATGAAGAACAATTAATTCATTCACCCCTCATCATTGATTACTATTTGGCCAAGCTAGCTTTTTATTGTGGGAGAATAGAACAAAACCGGTATATGAGCGCAAAGAAGACAATCCAATACGTTGGAGGATTACTGAATCATGTTCAAAAACATAGATTCCATTTTTATGAAGCCATCAACCTTTATATTATTGAGAAGAACCTGACTCGATCGAAAGAAGAACTAATACTTGCTCAGCAGTCTATGGAAACTGGACATTTATATTATTTTTTAGCAAATGTTGAATATAAATTAGGCAGTTTTTATGGTGCGGTCATCTATGCTGAAAAAGCATTGCACTATTATTTGGAAGAAGTAAATATCATAAATGTGAGCTTAACTCATCAATTTCAAGGATTATTAATCTATCAATTAGGAACGAAAGACTTATATGAAGGCTTTTTTGAAAAAGCGATTAACTATGCCAAGAAAATTAATAGAAATGACATATTATTATCTACAGAAATTCTTTACGCCTACATCTTAATAAAGGAGAAAAATTCTAAAGCGACTGAGCAATTGAAGCAAATTTCGAATATTGTTTTGACTGATGAAGCACAATCTGAATTCAAAAGTTACTTGTCATTACTTGAGTTACTATATGCTAATTGGATGGGGTATACATCAGAAAAAGGTGTGAAGTTTGGAAGTCAGAATCCATTTTTTCAAAAGTTGTATCTTACTTATGAAGAATTATTTGCGACAAATACTGTAAGTAAGGAAGCATATGAAGAACTAAAAGAATTATATGAGAGAATAGGTCATCAAAATTTGTTCTTTGATTGTTTATTAGAAGATTTATGGATCTCTTATGTTGAAAACAATCGACTATATAAGCAAGCTTACTTAAAATTGAAAAAAGATAGAATGTGAGAAACTAAGTGTAAATTATTCATTTCAATGTATGCTTTAAGTTAAGTATTTCTCACAGTCACCGCATATCAAAGAACCTTGTCGTGCTCTATAATGAGTTCGAGGGGGGTGGAGGAAATGATTCAAATACTAAAAAATAAGAATTTCTTTTACTTTTTTAGTGGTACGTTTGCTTCAAGTATTGGCGATGTGCTCTTCAATTTTGCAATCGGACTATATATTTTACATTTAACCCATTCAGCATTTCAATTATCTTTATACGGTATGATTGGTGCAGTAACATGGTTAGTATTAACGCCAATAGGTGGAGTTTTTACTGATCGTTGGAATCGCGTAAAGATTATTTATATGACTGAATTTATTAGAGGAATAGCTGTCTTAGGTTGTGGAATCAGCATGATTTTGCTAGATGATCAACAAATGATTCTCTATATTTTATATGTAACGACATTCATCATAGCAGTTAATGGTGCGTTATTTGCACCAGCATCACAAAGCTTAGTACCATCAATTGTAAAAAAGGATGAACTACTAAAAGCAAATTCATTAATGTCATTAACTTATAGCATTAAGGATGTTTTTGGAATCTTATTGGCTGGTGTCATGTATGCATTGTTAGGACCTACGATTTTAGTCATCATCAATGGTGTGTCATATTTACTTTCAGGCTTTGCAGCACTTTTTATTAAAGTGATTGGAAATCATGAACAAGAAGTAAGTAAAAATAATGTGTTTAAAGATTTAAAAGCCGGTATTGTCTATATCGTTTCAAAAAATAAACCGATTTTATACTTACTAGTGATGGTAAACATAATCAATCTAGCGAATGGACCAATTCAATCTGTTTTACTACCATTTTTAATGAAAGAATTTATTAAAGCACCGGAAATACATTTATCATATCTTTACTCAGCATCAGCACTTGGTGGGGTATGCGGCACAATAGTCATCTCAAAATTAAACATTTCAAATCAACCATTTAAACTTTTAAAAGCGTCTTTTGGATTGATGTTCATTGCTGTAATCAGTCAATTTATTTTTTTCCTATTATTTAAATCAAATATATTAATCTATCCACTATACATCGCACTATTAATCGTCGTATTCATCGGAAGTGGAATGATCAATGTTTGTATGATGATCCCAATGCTAACATATGTACAAAAAGTCGTGAACAAACAATACTACGGTAGAGTCATGGCAATCTTCTCAACATTATCAGCCATCACTGCACCAATTAGTATGATGCTAGGTGGATTTTTAATCGATCAATTTAGCATTAGCACATTGTATATCATGTCAACTAGCATTCTACTCATTGCAATGATACTAAGTCGATTCTTTAATGAATCTGAGAACTTAAGCGTAATGGAAGAGCGGACGATATAAAAAGAAGCAAGCAGTGGACACAATCCATAAGCTTGCTTTCTCTAATTGCTTTAATGTCGGATAAAATAGTTTGACTTCATAATTACCAAAATTTATAATATATTTACATTCATATCACGATTCCATAGCTCAGCTGGGAGAGCACTACCTTGACAGGGTAGGGGTCGCAAGTTCGAATCTTGTTGGAATCATACAAATGAGAAGGCTCAAACCTAAGTGTATCAAGGGTTTGGGCTTTTACTTTGTTTTCTGTTAATTCCATTTTTGGTAATGAATATTATTCATTGCACAAAGACTGCACAGAAACTTCACGAGCACATTAATTTAAACCAAATTTCTCATCAAATCGATTAGCTGTATTCTTTTGCATTTCTTCATTGGAATGTGAGTAAATACCAAGTGTTGTTTCAACTCTTGAATGACCTAATCTTTCACTAACAATTTTAGGATTCTCCCCCATTCTCATTAAAATTGTGGCATGAGTGTGGCGCAAATTATGAAATGGAATTACTGGCAAATTTGCTTTTCGAATGAGCTGTTTAAATTTACGAATCAAATTTCTAGGTTCTAGGTAATTTCCGTTCTTTGCACAAACAACTAATCAAGATCTTTAAAGTTTTTTACTATTGACTTCATTTGATCCTGAGAGGTTTTATGCTTTTGTAATGAAGTAATGACGCTTTCTGAAATAAAGATTTCTCGAAGTGAATAATCGGTTTTTAGCTCTTTTAAAAGAAGTCCTTTATTTTTCGATCGTACTAAGTTTTCTTCAACATAAATGACGCCTTTTACTAGATCAACGTTACGCCATCTAAGAGCTAAAATTTCACCACGACGCATTCCAGTAAAAATGGCTAATTGAAATGGGATTAAATAATTTTCACGTTTGCAAAATTCTAAAAAAATTTTTGCTTCATCGACAGTCCAAGTTTGTTTTCTTGTCTTAGAAATTCTTGGAGGTGTAGATTCTTTTACCGGATTTGTTTTTATCAATTCCCACTGCAAAGCCTTCTGAAATGCTTTAGATAAGATGTTATGCATAATTTTTACATAGGCATTCGATAAACCTTCATTTAATTTTGAAGCATAAAACTGATCAATGTCGTAAGTAGTAATTTTTGCTATAGGTACTAGCTGGAAATAAGGTACTAAATGGACACGGATAATTGTTTGAGCTTTTTCAAAACTAGTTATTTGAACTTCACTTTTGTAAGTGGAATTGAGCCATTTTGTAATGAAGTCTTTAAATTGTTCTTTCGATGGTTCGAAGAAATTTCCTTCATCTATTTCATTTTGTATCTTAATCATTTCTTCTTGCGTCTCGCGTTTAGTTTTAAATCCGCCTCGGTAAACTTGTTTACGTCTACCTGTTTTAGGATCAGTACCAGCTTCGATTCGGAATGACCAAGAATTGCCTACTTTTTTGATAGAAATAATGGCACCTCCAATTTTTGATGGAGGTAGGGTGTAATTATTAGTTTCCTCATTATACTATTTCCTTATTCAACATAATGGCAGTTTAATTGAATATGGAGATAGTATAATAAAAGAGAAGCTATTTAAAAATATTGATGAAGAGTGAGACGTCGGGAGTTAATCACACCCTCCTACTCGATTGTGCAAACTGGCAGTATGTATAAAAAAATACCCTAGAATAGTGACCTTGTTTTCAAGTGTCTACTCTATAGGGTACTTTTTACATTTTTGGAGATTGCTTTTTTATATTCATGTTACTCTATAACCAAGTTTTAATTAATATGGGGCGGTTCATGTGTAATTTGAAGTGAATTTGTAAACCAATGAATGAAAGAGTGCTCACGTTAATTCCTTTAAAAGTTTAGTAATAAATAAGCTTTTTGCCTATATATTCCAGCCTTTCTCTTTGGAATAGAATTCTAATATTCTTTGGTATTTTTCACCATACTTTTCAAGTAGTTCTGCTTCAAAATCTTTTTCAATATGCTGCATGATTAGATCATGGTAAAAAGCAGTTTTAAGCATTCCAACTACTGATGGATGATCGGTCTCTAAAGCAGTGAGTTTTGTGGGCCCACCAAAACCACCAAGTAATGCTATATGAGAATCGCATAAAATTGAAAAATTCCTTAATTTAGAAATGCTCCAATCATCGCTTCGTATGTGGACAAAAATGTTCTGAAGTAGTGTTTGACATTCCCCTATAGTAATGAGTATGACATTAACACCTCTTTTTTCAGCATCAAGCAACTCCTCCTCAAACCAATGTAAATCTTCTGACCATATGTCTAAAATAATGAAATCTTTTGCATTTGCAATTATTCGATGGATTGTTGTTGCGAGCTGCTTTTCCCCTTGCCAGTTATAAAAAGACGATGCAATTTTTGGTGGAGTCTTTAATCGATTTACTAATACTTTTGTCACCTGTTCAAATTCAGTTTGTAAATGTTTCGCTAATTGCTCGATAGGAACAGCATCATAACGAACTGGGTCTCCTTCAATGCACCGACAAGCACCTTTATCTGTTAAAGATCTCAATGCGGAATAGACATTAGTTCGAGATACCGACACTCTTTTAGCAACCTCATAACCAGATATTCCCGGCTCTTCGTGAAGTGTTAAATAACAGCGTGCTTCAAGATCAGATAACCCTATTTTTTTTAGAAGTTCAACCATAGGTACCTCCTTTTACAATAATTCAGATGTAATATATGTAAGTTTCTTTATACGCTAATAAAGGTGAGTATATTTAAATACTACTAGAATAAAAAAAATAATCAAGTTACTTATTTTCCAATTTTCAACCAAATATTAAACCTTTTTTTAAAGGTTAATTACTGAAAAATAGCATTCGGATATTAGTGGTATCTAAAAACACCTATATTTTTAAAAAATGTTGACAATATTCTGAAAAGTTTCTATGATTGTTAGAAATAGTGGTATTCTCGAACACTACTTGTTTTCGACTAAGTATTCTTTTTGTTTTACAAATTTAAAAAAGGAGGCGAGATGCAAGTGACAAATTAAGCATCACTTCTTTGTTATTCAGAGAAATGGAGCCGTTTAAAAGTTATAGCTAATAATGAAGATGTAACCAACACAGTAAGAAGGGGAGAGAAACATGAGGAAGAAGTTTATAAAGAGTACTGCGATCTTGGCGCTCAGCACTGGAGTTCTGCTTAATACATTGCCAAACATCAGTAATAATGCCGGTGCCGCTGTCAGCACAAAGTCTGTAGCATCGATTGAACAAGTATTGTCAAAGCTCACTCCCGCCGAGCGGCAAGCCATTCGACAGCTGAAAACGACCGACCAAGGAGGGCTTCAATTATCTCCTGAGGTAGATCTAAAAAGTGAGACCCCTGTTTCTGTCATTGTTGAATTTAAGGACAAGCCTGCAAAAACCGCAGTGTTAGAAGCGCAATCCGAAGGCAATTCTTTTTCTTTTACTGAAGCAAAACAAAAAGTAGATGCTGCACATGAAACATTTCAAAACGATTTGAAAACGATTTTTAAAAAGGAGCTAAAAGAAAAGAAAGATACTTACACCGTTAAGCGGGCATTTAAACATGCGTTTAACGGGGTTGCTATGACACTTCCTGCCAACAAGGCCGAAGCGTTGCTCCAATCCAAGGCCGTAAAGACGGTCTGGAGTGATATGCAAGTACAAGTAGAACCACCGGTAGAAGAACAAGAGTTGAACCAGCAAGCAGATACACATACAAGAGTGACGTTCCCTGGCATCCAAAAGCTTCATGAAGAAGGATATACCGGAAAAGGCGTCAAAATCGGCATTCTTGACACCGGAATCGACTACAACCATCCTGATTTACACGATGCGTACAAAGGCGGTTATGATTTTGTCGATAACGATAATGATCCGATGGAAACAACATACGATGATTGGAAGAAAGCAGGAGAGCCGGAAACAGGCGGAACCTATTTTACCGAGCATGGTACACATGTCGCTGGAATCATTGCCGGACAAGGAAAGAACAACACGGATTATGCGGTGGAAGGCGTTGCACCGGATGCTGACATTTACGCCTATCGTGTTCTAGGTCCATACGGTTCCGGTTATACAGAAGGAATTTTGGCTGGCATCGATAAAGCGGTGGCAGACGGTATGGATATTATTAGTATGTCCCTTGGCACCTCTTACAACGATCCATTGTACGTAGAAAATATCGCGGTTAACAACGCTGTTCTTGCGGGGGTCACAACGGTTGTAGCGGCTGGTAACGCCGGTGAGGATATGTATACACTCGCTTCTCCGGGTACGTCTCCTTTGGCAATCACAGTCGGAGCGAACGATGTTTCGGAGAACATCACGACATTTAAGGGAACCATCGACACAGTATCTGCGGATATGCACCTTCTGGCACAGAACTACACAGATAACATACCGGCTTTAAAAGGTCAAACACTTCCTGTCGTAGATGTGGGTTTTGGGGGAACGTCCGATTATAACGGGAATGATGTGAAAGGGAAAATTGTCCTCGTAAGCCGAGGCTCGTATGGGATAAATGATAAAGTCAGGTATGCGAAGCAGAACGGCGCTGCTGCCATACTTATGTATAACAACGATACCACAGAAGGATATCTTCCGTTTTTTCTGGGAGAAGGAATGGACTTCATCCCGGCGTTCAATCTCACGAATGCCGATGGATTGGCTCTTCAGGCAAAAGTGGAAGCAGGATATACAAATTTCACTTTTGGGGAAATGGGTCAGATGCAAACGAAAGGGAATACGTTGGCAAATTTCAGCTCCCGCGGTCCGTCCCGAGTATTGTATGATATCAAGCCGGAAGTAACCGCACCTGGAGTTGCCGTATACTCTACTGTACCGTCTTATGTACACGGACCCGATCAAATCGGGAACTATCAATACGCTTACGAGCGCTTATCCGGCACGTCTATGGCGACTCCGAACGTTTCCGGCGTGGCAGCGCTGTTATTACAAGCAAATCCGAAGGCCACACCAGCCGAAGTGAAGGAAAAATTGATGAACACGGCCGATCCGTTAAACGGGGACTACAGCGTATTTGAAGTTGGGGCTGGACAAGTTGATCCGTACGAAGCGGTTCATTCTCAAACACGATTCGAAGTACTCGATAAAACGGAAGGGATATATAATAAAAAAGGAAATCTAAAAAACATAAAGGAGGAAACGGGAGCAATAAGCTTCGGTACATTTGCCCCAGATGGAAAAAATGTACAAGACAAACGTTCTCTAGATATCTATAACACCAGTAAACAAGCAAAAACGTTCGATGTAAAGGTACAGTTCCAGACCGCCCAAAGAGGTTCAAAGGATGCAGAGGCAAATGGAGTTCAAATCTTAACAGATAAAACAATTACAGTAAAGGAAAATTCGAAACAGAATACAAATGTTTTGATAGACGTTCCGAAGGAAGCAGCATTAGGCACGTATGAGGGGTATATCACGTACACAAACAAATATAATCCGGAAGAAACATACCAAGTTCCGTTTGCCATTCATACAGTGGAAGAAGGGATTGATCATATCGCGGTAGCTCCGCCTGCCTTTACCACAGCGGTTGAAACAGGCTATAACGGAATAAGATGGTCAGTCGGTCTCATCTTCCAATTAAAATCCCATATGCGTACAATGGATGTATTCCTTGTGGATCCGAAAACGAACCAGGAAATAGGATTCCTTGGCACAATGGACGGTATTGGTGCGGATGAGAATGTTGAATATTACTTAAGAGGTGCAATGAATGAGGGTCTTTATTATCCGTTAACAGGAAATCCGGATCACCCAATTGCGTATGATCATGAACAAACTGAACCAGGATTGTACAAAATCAGGCTAGTAGGGACAAATGATCAAGGGAAAACCTTTACCTCAGATGCACCGGTTTATTATAGCGTTACACAGCCAAAACTCAATCTTAACGTAGACTCAGGTGTATATGAATATAACCCGGATCAACCAACGATAACACTAACAGGTTCTGTTTACGATCCAGATATAGTAAAAATGAAAGCTGGCGGTATGAATGTGTCTCAAGCCAATAATAAATTTGTCTATATGTTGCCTGGTAGAGGCGGGACAGTATCCGTTCCATTAGACGAAAACGGTAACTTTACGACACAATTCAAAGCGAAAACAGATATGCAACCGCTCCAAGTTTCCATGTATGCAGAAAACATGGCAACAGTACGAGCTATTGATAACTATAAAATTGTAAACTTCGTGAAACAGGGCACGCCGTATGGAACAGCCATTGCCGATAAAAAGACAGTAAAAGCTGGTGATACGGTGACGGTTACCCTTGCGATGAACAATATGACAAACATGAAGCAAGCAGAGTATTCCTTTTTAGATCAAACTATATCCAAAGGCGCCGAACTGGTAAGTATCAAACCGCACCCTACATTGGAGGGTAAATTGGATATTCAGACAGTGAGTAAGGATCTAGACGGAACTGGACAGTTTATGGAAAGGAAGATTACTGCGACATTAACTGATGAGGCAGCACAAACAGGAGTATCCGGAAAAGTTCCAATTGTAGATATCACATACAAAGTGAAAGATGATGCTGCTAAAGATTTTCTATCTTTAGACGAGTTAAATGTATCGTACACAAATACAGATGATACGACTAATTCCACATTTGGTATCGGTGTACCTTATCTTGTGGAACGATCTTACTCCTTTATGAAATCGTGGGTCTATGCGGAAGCATTTACGCTTCTCCCTACTCTTGATGAGCCATCAAGATTAAATTATGTAAAGGCAGGCGCAAAGGTCAAAGTGACAGATGTAACAGGGAAAGAATATCCAAACACGTTTGGAAGTGATAGGTGGATGTTTCCTTCTTCGTTATCATCTAATCTGCCGCTAACAGATAAACCATTTACACTAGAAGTAGATATGCCGGGACATTTCACTGTTAAGAAAACCTTTACGATCGGGCTGAAAGTAAATGGTGAAGTGAAACCTTACTCGAAAGCACTTTATTATGACCGTGCACCTGCAGGAGATGTGAACAAAGATAATGTCATCGATGCGAAAGATGCTTTATACATCCAAAATTATTGGAGTACAAATAAGCGTGAAGCAGATATTAATTATGATGGTGTTGTTGATGAGAATGATATGCAATATGTTATTAATAACTACCTTATGCAAAATCCATGGAATGACAATTCTCCAAAGCCAGACAAGAAATTTAAAAACAAAACATTAGATGATGTTTTACAAGAAGTTGGGATGGAGTAATTTAGTAGAATAATTGGAAGTGAAAAATCGGTAACTGTCTAATGACGTTACCGATTTTTTTTATGTATGAGGAAAGATAATAGTGTCCTTTTCTTATTTAACAAACTGGCACATACTTCAATAAAAAAGAACAGCCAAGGCCTGCTCTCAATATTCAACTACCGCATGCGTTAGTTGAACAACATGATCGAAAGTTTAGTCGGACTTTTTTTTCTAGATCCAAATATAAAAACGAAAGTAACTTCAAAAAAGCAACCGAATGAAAGATTCGATTGCCTTTTTCTTATTAATTCGGTCTATTATTTTTATGAGTTAAACCCGTTGATAACACTTTAAATTACCATAACGGTCTTGATAATTTTCAATAGTATCCATATCAGAAAAGAACTCTAAGTAATGATTGTCAGGATCTAAAGCATATACTGCAAAGTTTCCACCAGATTCACCATCACCTTCTGCGTTGTGCTTTACAGGACCGTAGCTTATGAACACACCTTTTTCTTTTAAACGTTGACTAAATTCAAAAGGAGATCGCCCATCTTCTATCTCAAAAGCTATATGAAAAAAACTATTGGTAGAAGGCGAAATTACTTCACCTTGGTTATTAAATCTTTGAACTAAAACTAAAGCATTTTCGTGTTTTTTTGCACTTAAATAGGCACATATTATTTTCTGTCCAGGAAAAAAAGGATGTTTTGTCAATTCCGTAGATCCTTCATGTATAAAACCCAATTTTTCAACATACCAACTCACAGAACGTTTTATGTCCGACACATAAAGTGTAACACCTTCGAGATGTGAGACTAGAGATGATTTAAATACACCGTAGTCTTCAGTTTTATTAGAAGAACGTTTTCCAGATAATGTAGAGGGAAGTAAAAGTAATTCTCTGAAAAATTTAAACTTTAAAAGTGGACTAATAAATGATTCAAGTTTTGTAATTTGCTTAGCCATCTTCATCCTCCATTAGCAATGACTTCAATTATATGTCCGTTAGGATCAGTGAAATGAATTACTTCAGAGTCATTTTCCCATGGTACTGGTAGAAAATACCCCCTATTAAAGTGAATATTGTTGTCCTTTAGACGCCTTGTAATTTCATTCATATTAACGTCTTTGCTTAACTTTAGTGTAAAATGGCTCCACTGTTCACTATCGACTGTAACCTTTGGATTTTGTACAAAGCATATATCATGATGATAATAACCGAAGCTAAAAAATTTCATAGTATGACCAACTATTCTCATTGCAGCACTACTATCTGGATGATTAGTAGCTGAATATTGAACATCAAAAATTTTTTCATAAAATTTTTGAGATTCTTCTAAGTCATTGACAAAAAATACGGCGTGTTGAAATCTTTGCAGAATTGGGAAGGGTGCTCCATTTCTTATTTGCTTAGATCTACGCACAAAATCACTCCTAATAATTAATCTCAAACTATTCTGTTTTCCTGCATTCCTAAATCAATAGTGCCACTTTTATTTTTAATTGACGCGGTAATGATATCTCTCTTAACTAAATACTTTGGATTTTTTTGTTGCTTTTTAATAAAGAGTTCCATTCTTTTTTCTTTACTCAAAAATAAAGCGGATAATTTTTGGAACAAAGCAGGAGGAGGTGAAATTGCTACTCCAGAAGGAGTACCTGTTAGAATTAAATCTCCTATATGAAAATCCATTACTCTTGATAGTTCCGTCAAAGTTTCAGTAGGCTTATAAAGCAAATTTTTTGTATTCGCCGATTGCCGTAATTCATTATTTACCCATAGCTTTAAATCTAAATCATGTATTTCATTTACTTCATCTTTATCAAGAAGATAAAGGTAGGGTCCAACCGGGCAAAAAGTGCGAAAACTTTTACCTTTTTCCCATTGTTCTTCAGGAATTTGAATGTCACGAGCTGAAATATCATTTGAAATTACAATTCCTGCAACATATTCAGTAAAATTTGTATTAACTACTTCGACAGGGCAGGTAATATCCTTACCAATCACTAAACCTAACTCAATTTCATAATCTAGAAGACGGACATGCGAAGGCTTAATTATATCGTTATAAGCACTTGTTACACTACTAGTCGCTTTAGAAAATATCATGTTATATGAAGGCTTTTGTGGATCATAACCTCCTTCAATACGGTGATCTGCATAATTAACGCCTTGACAAATTACACGTTTAGGATTAATTACTGGGCTTAATACTTCTACATTCATAATTGGAATTGTAGGTGAAGAATCATTTACTTTCTCAATCAAATCATGGCGTTGTTTTAAAAACTCAGATGTAGAATAAAATTCACCTAGAGGCAAAATCTCTTTACCCTTCACTATTCCCCAATAACATTTCTTCTGATATTTATAATGGACTACAGTTGTTCCCATTTTAACCCTCCGAATCTTAGTTTTACATTTAAGACAAAAGTCATAAATGTCCCATTTCGAGTGAATTAGTGATTTTCTGAATAAAATTTCCCCTATTATAAACTTCGCCCAATATATACTTATCAGGACGAATAATAAGACAAGTTGCTCTTTTACTCTTAAAAAATGATTCTAGTTTTCCTTCAATATCCTCAACAATTACAACGTCATTTGAATCCTCAACTTTTATACTAGTTGGTGTAATTTGAATAAAAATGGAACCGAACCTTTTCCATTTCTCTACTATTGAGTTGTTTACAAGTTGGGTTGGAGTATAGTTAAATGCAATTATTGCAAAGCGATTCTCAATAATATCGTCTAACCAAACTTTTTGATTCCTGTAAAATACTTCACTTCGGAGAATGCGCTCACCACTAAACTTATTTCCTAGTGATTTTGGTGAGATTTTGTCATTCATTTTTGGAAGATTAATAGAAAGACTACGAATCTTTGTTTTAATAAATGGTAATTTATTAAGAAAAGCCAATGAGCGATTTCGTAAAATTACATGTTTTTGTAACATGATAATTTTTCCAAGTAGTATAGCTAAATTTGTTATAGAACGGACATGTTGTTTACGTTCTAATTCATAACTATTCAATATCGAACAATCAACCGATTCATCTAAGACTCTGGAAATTTTCCAACTTATATTCATTGCGTCTTTTATTCCAGAACATAAACCTTGGCCCAAAAATGGAGGCATCATGTGGGCAGCATCACCTAGGAGAAATACTCGTCCTTTTCTCCATGAAGTTGCTTCCAATGCACGAAATGTATAAACTGCCGTTCGCTCAATATCAATCTTATCTTTTGAAATCCAAGGGGACATTAAATCGTAAATTTTTTGATGATTTTGCATATCTTGCTCGGATTCTTCTGGACGAAGTTGAAATTCCCATCTACGTTCATTTGTTCCTGCTCGAGGAATATAAGAAATTGCACGATACGGATCACATATTTGCTGCATTTCTTCGGCTAAATATGCACCATCTTTCAAAATTGCGTCTACAACCAACCAGGGCTGATGAAATTGTTCAAGTTCTTTCATAGGAATTTGACAGATTCTACGAACTGAACTTTTAGCACCGTCACACCCAAAAGCATATTTAGCTTTATAAATTGATTTGTTAGTGTGAATTTCAATGTGATTTTCATTTTGTATTAAATTTAAAAATGTTTCGTTTGTATGAACTTGTATATTGGAAAATTTTTGCACATGCTGTCTTAACAATTTTTCGAACTCTGGCTGTCTGAATAAAAACGTCTGTCCCCAGTGGTCCCTTTCGTCATGAAGTTGTCTGTTAATTCCAAACAATAAGTTTCGATCCTTATCCAGAAATTCATAACGTCTTGAATTGACAAAATCTTTCAGAAGTTGATCTGTAATCCCTATTTGTTGAAGAATTCGCATAGCCTCATTGTCTAAAGCGATAGCTCTAGGCAAAGAGTAGGCTTCCTGATCTTTCTCAATAACGAGTACGTTAAGACCATATTGACCTAATAGTATGGCTGAAACTGCACCAATAGGTCCATATCCGACAATAACAATATCAAACACAATACTCTCTTTATCTGTAAAATGCTGGTGAGAAAGGGCTTTCAAAAAATCGACCTCCATATACGAGAGTAAAATTCATAATTATCTGACAAATAATATAATAATATTTATAATTGCTTTTTTAAAATAAGTCAATAAAAAAAAAACCACTTAAATTTAAAAAGTGATTTTTTTTGCCTATTAATAATGAGTATTTATTTTTCAATTAACTCTAATTGTTCATTTAAGTATTTAATTAATGTGTACATGTTGTTTTTTGCTGCTTGACCATTTTTTGAACGCAATGCCGCAAGTATTTCACCATGAACTCGAAAATCGATAGGTCTATTACTTTTTTCTAATTCTGTAAAAAGTCTTATCCTAACTTTTAATAATGGTTTGTGCATTAGTTTCCCCAATGAAGTTAACAGTTGATTTTTAGATGAAAATAAAATTAGTTCATGAAATTTAAGATCAGCAATCGCCCACTTATTTACGTCATAAGTAGATTGCTTTAAGATTTCAAGGGCTTCGGCGATAGCTTTAATTTCATGATCAGTTGCACATATAGCTGCTAACTCACAAACTGAAGGTTCCAACATTAAACGTATTTGGTTTATCTCACTAAAAACTTGGCTGTCTTCTTGCGCGGATGCCCAAGAAAGGATATCTGCGTCCCACCATAGCCATTTTGTAGAAGGTTGTACAACAGTACCAATTTTTGGAACAGATTTTACCAATTGTTTTGTATTTAAACCTAAATAAACTTCGCGAATTACTGTTCTGCTTACCCCTAATTGCTCAGAATATTCCTCAACTCTAGGTAAGACAGTACCATCCGAGATTATTCCATGTACAATTTTCGATCCTAAGTCATCAATAATTTCTAAAGACATGTTTTTTCTCAATAAAAATACATCCTTTACTTTTCAACAAAATAATTTACAAAATTTATTATATCATACAATTGATTAAGAAAGTTTTATATGTTATTATTCATTTGAATTATCTGACAAATATTATTTTTAGCTTAAATTATCTGACAAATATTATTTTTTAGTGGAAATCATATACTTTTAGGAGGACTTTATGAGCTTACCTGTTGAAGAATCGATTTTATGGAAACCAACTGAAGAAGAAATTGCCAATAGTAATATTACTGCTTTTAATAATTGGTTAAGGCAAACTAAAAATATTAATATTTCAAGTGTCCAAAACTTGTGGAAATGGTCAGTAGATGAAATTGATACTTTTTGGAGCTATGTTTGGGAGTACGGACAAATACAATCCAGTACTCCTTACTACCAAGTTCTTAATACAAAAGATATGCCTGGAGCTAAATGGTTTGAAGGATCCCGTTTAAATTATGCACAACATTGTTTTCGTTATGCTGTTCCAAATAAAACAGCGATTATTTTTCAATCTGAGCATAAAGGATATCAAGAAATAACTTGGGAGGAATTACGTCGCAAAACTGCTTCCATTGCTAATTATTTGAAGGAGAATGGGGTGAAAATTGGAGACCGTGTTGTAGCTTATATGCCAAATATTCCTGAAACGGTTATCGCTTTTCTAGCGTGTGCTAGTATTGGAGCTATTTGGTCAAGCTGCTCGCCAGACTTCGGCCCTAATAGTGTAATAGATCGTTTCAAGCAAATCGATCCTGTTTTTATGTTTGCTGTGGATGGATACCAATATAACGGTAAAACAATTAATAAAAAAGATGTAATAGAACGTATTCAACTGGAAGTACCAAGTATAAAGAAAACTCTCCTTGTTTCATATGTTAACTGTTTTGAAGAATCAGAACTTCAAAAAACTACGAAATGGGAAGATTCACTGCAGAACGAGGAGGAAATGACTTTTGAACAATTACCTTTCGATCATCCTTTATGGATCTTATATTCATCTGGAACGACTGGTATGCCAAAACCTATTGTCCATGGTCATGGAGGAATATTAATAGAACAAATTAAAACATTTTGTATTGAACAAAATTTCACCTCCAAAGACAGAATATTTTGGTTTACTACAACGGGGTGGATGATGTGGAATTCACTTGTTGGTGGGCTCATAGCAGGTACTACAATCGTATTATATGATGGAAGTCCAATTTATACGAACCTAGGAGTACTCTGGGATTTTACTAATAGATCAAAGGTAACAATTTTTGGCACAAGTGCAGCTTATATCGAATTATGTATGAAGAATGATTATAAGCCAAGTGAGTATTTTCAATTAAACGAATTAAAAGCGATCCTAGTTACTGCTTCACCACTCACATCAAATGCGTACAAGTGGGTATATGAAAATGTAAAATCTGATATTTGGTTAGCTTCAACAAGTGGGGGTACTGATGTATGTACTGCATTTGTTGGTGGATCGCCTGTATTACCAGTCCGTGCAGGTGTTATTCAAACCCGTGCATTAGGGGCTAAAGTTGAATCCTTCGATGATGAAGGTAACTCAATTAAAGGTAGAGTAGGTGAACTTGTTTTATCAGCTCCTATGCCCTCAATGCCTCTTTATTTTTGGAATGATAATGAAAATATTCGTTATTTAGAAAGTTATTTTGAATCATATGAGAATATTTGGAGACATGGTGATTGGATACAAATTAATGAGGATGGTAGTTGTGTGATTTATGGTCGTTCAGATTCAACTATTAATCGATCCGGAATTCGAATGGGCACTAGTGAAATATATAAAATTGTTGAAGAAATTCCCGGAATACTTGATTGCTTAGTAATTGATTTAGAATTTAGTGGTAAAGATTCATTTATGCCTTTATTTGTTGTCCTTCATCCTAGTTTGAAATTTACGGATGAGCTGAAACATTCTATAAATAAACAAATTAAGCAAAAATTATCTCCACGATTTGTTCCTGATTCAATCTATATAATTGACGAAGTTCCAAAAACGCTAAGTGGGAAAAAACTCGAGGTACCAATAAGAAAAATTTTACTAGGGATGCCTATAGAGAAATCGATTAATATTGATTCGATGGCAAATCCGAAGTCACTTCAATTTTTTGTGGAATTAGCTTCTTCTACAATTCATCTTTAGAAAATAATATAAAATTTGATGATTATAGAACTATATCGTTATAATTCCACACTTGCCAAAAAAAATTTCTAAAAAGAGAACTAAATTAAATAGTTGAACATTAAAAGTTGACTAGGATATTTGCAATTAATCACAGGGTTTATTTTTTACTATATTAATTTTAATTTATTAATCTATTTTTGGGGACTAACATGGGTATTTCAAAAAGTATACTACGATTAAATCGCTTCTTAATTGAGGAAACTATTTTTATAAGAAATGATCTGATAGTTAATGAATACGATTTGAAATTTAATATTAGGTCAAAAGTTATCCTTTCAAAGGAAGAAGATAAAGCAGAGTTAAGGTTAACGTGTACTTTATTTGACGAGGAATTTGATCATAGTAGAGCACCATTTTATTTGAAAGTGACAATTGCTGGGCACTTTGAATGTATGAACCTTAATAAAGAGAATTTTGAAAAATATGCATTGGCTATACAATTACCGTATTTAAGAGCATTTATAACAAGTTTTACTTTTCGTTCAGGTATACATGGAGTTACTATACCTCCTACCGATCTAGTTACTTTTCTTAAAAAGTCATAAATTAAGAAAAGTAATCTAATCGGAGAACCTGATAAAACCTGATAAATAACAATCAATTAAAGAGTCTAAAAATGAAAAGATGCTCTCTCTGAAACTTAAAGTTTCTTCATGGAATCTACACCATATTAAAATGCCCCTTAACATTATATTGGTGTAATAAATTTAAGAGATAAATTATGCATATCATTGATAGAAAACGAATCTTATTCAATAGGGGAACTTATACAACTGTTTCATCAAAACTGCTTATCACTGAATATTGTTATTCTTGAAAGATAATGTAATAAAGAATATAAAACGACAAATGTTAGATGATTTATGTGTTTAATCAATACTATAGAGAATTTACATTAGTAAATAAAAGTAAAAAAAATCTATTTTTATATGTAGATTATATGAAAAAGTATATTGGCAGTTTAACAGAATGTATATTTCAAAGTTTTTAAAAGTAATGGGTGCAGTTTTCTTTGTATTAATTCTTGTAATAAGTACTTGCGTATTTTTCTTAAATAAAGAGTACTATGATCAAAAAAAAGCAGTTAATAGACAAGCTGAGTTTAAGCAACTAGGAATTGACTTGGAAAATACATCAAAATATTTAACAAATGAAACACGAGCGTATGTACAATTTGGTGAACAATCTCATCTTGATAATTTTTTGAAAGAAGTAAATGAAACAAAAACCAGTGATAAAATTATAAAAAGATTAATTGAATTAAATGCATCAAAAGAAGATCTATCATATCTAGAAGAAGCTAAAAATAATTCAGCTTATACAATCGCTACTGACAATGAAGCGATGAAGGCAGTGAAAAATAAAGATTTTAATAAAGCTCGAAAGCTAATGTTTTCCGATGAGTATGACCATAATAAAGAAAAAATTATGAAACCGATTAGACAGTTTCAAGAACAAATCAATAAGAAAGCCACTGCACAAGCAACTAAAGCAGAAAAAAATTTGAAGCTTATGATCACACTTACGACGATTGCACTTACTTTAATTTTCGGACTGTTCTTATTCATGTATATTTTTTTGACTAAAAAAATTTCTAAACTTGTTCATATTTCAGTTCGATTAAGTGATCTATCAAACAATGAAGGGGATTTAACTTCTAGACTTGATATAAAAAGTAAAGATGAAGTCGGTTTAATTGCATCATCATATAATAGAATGCTAGAAACTCTACATAATTTAATTAAAGAGGTTCATCAGACAGTGGGTAGTGTTGTTGAAGTATCGGATCATCTAACTTCTGCAACTAAAATCATTACAAACAAGATGGGAAACATTAATGAATCTACAAATCAAATTTCACAAGGCGCAGTAGAACTAAGTGCAACAACTGAAGAAGTAATTGCAACAGCACAAGAGATTAGTCGAGCGACGGTAGAGTTATCGGAAAATGCTAATGAGGCTAATACCTCTGTAATTGAAATTAAAGAAAGAGCTACAGATATCAAAGTTAAAGCATCTCAAGCAATCGAATTAGGCGAAAAATTATATTTAGAAAAATATTCAAATATTTTAAAGGCAATAGAGGATGGTAAGGTTGTTGATGAAGTAATCATTATGGCCAATTCAATTGGAAGTATTGCAGAACAAACAAATTTACTCGCTTTAAATGCTGCAATTGAAGCTGCAAGAGCAGGTGAAGGAGGGAAAGGTTTCGCAGTAGTCGCAAGTGAGGTGCGAAAACTAGCAGAAGACTCTGCAAAAGCTGTCTCTCAAATTCAAATGGTAGTAGGACAAGTCCAAAATGCGTTTAAACAATTATCAACTAGTGGACAAGAAATGCTTGAATTTATTAATACGGATGTTAGGGAAACTTATGAATTACTCGGAGCAACTGGTGAACAATATGAAAAAGATGCTGAATTCATTAGTAATATTTCAGAAGGTATTGCAAATTCAACAAAAATTGTAATGGAAGCGATTAGTGATGTAAACCTAGTAATCGAAACAGTTTCAGCAACCGCCGAAGAATCTGCAGCTGGATCTGAAGAAATTTCGACTTCTATGTTTAGTTTTACACGTGATATTAACAATGTTAATGAATCCGTCAAAGACCAGGTTCTTAAGGTTGAGAAACTTAAGACAATGATTGATAAATTTAAAATCTAAAGTTTAAGAGTTTGAGATGACGTTAATGTTGGTTTGTAGTAATTGTAATAGAAGATAAATTTAATATTTGTACTCTATTTTATTTTGTTGAAGATGGCTCTGTAGTTAATCGTTACTTGAAAGAAACTGGCTTACATCAAAGTGCCTACTTAACAATATACCATTATGAATGCATAATTGATTTCTGTAGAGACCCAGTGTTGTCTCGACTAGTTTGAAGTATATAAAGAA
>NZ_JBALMS010000086.1:0-7202 GCF_036962205.1 Bacillus sp. JJ664
ATACTAAATAATAAACCAAATCATTTTAAAGCCTTGGGTAACTTTTTAAAGTTATTCAAGGCTTTTTTGATTGAAAACAAAAAAATATTAACCAAATTCTTGAATTTTAAGCATTTTATTGGTAACTAAAATTTTTTTCTTGTATTATAGGGAGTGTGAAAAAATATTTTTCGAGAATAAGTGACAAATAACTTCATTTGGATTAACTATTTCTCGAAGAAATATATTTACATTGAAATCCTTCTGACTAAATTAAACGGATCAACCCTTCACTAAAATAGGATTTTTCAGTACTTTTTATTCAAAGAATTTCAGATATATTTTTACAATTTAATAAAGAAATGAACTTTTTATGTCTTTAGAAAGATAATAGATAAATAGAATAAAAGGTTCGAACTTAGGGGGTTTAGTTAATGGATTCTATGTCATTTGTATTATTTGGAGGTACAGGTGATTTAGCAAAACGAAAAATTTATCCTGCTTTATATAATTTATTTATTGATCAGAAAATGCCAAAATCATTTTCAATAATTGGACTTGGTCGAAAAGAGATTTCAGACAAAGACTTTCAGCTACAAGTGAAACAATCACTTGAGACATTTTCTAGACGTGAATTAGAAAGTGACGTAACAACTGAAGCTTTTCTCGAATCAATCCGTTATCATCAATTAGATATTACAAAAAAAGAAGGATTTCTTGATTTGTTAAACCTTGTGAAAAAACGCGAACTTGAATTAAATATTCCAGAAAACAGATTATTTTACTTATCTGTAGCCCCTGAATTATTTGAAACAATCGCATTTAACATTAAAGATAGTGGATTAGGCACAACTAAAGGTTGGAAACGTCTAATCATTGAAAAACCATTTGGACGTGACCTAAAATCTGCAAGAGATTTAAATGAAAAATTAAGTAAGTCTTTTAATGAAGATGAAATATATAGAATTGACCATTACCTTGGTAAACCAATGGTTCAAAATTTAGAAGCATTAGAATTAGCGAACCCAGTCCTTCAAGCATTGTGGAATAATCAATTTATTGCAAATGTCCAAATTACTGCAAGTGAAACTGTTGGGGTTGAAGAAAGAGCTGGTTATTATGATAATGCTGGTGCAATTCGTGATATGTTCCAAAATCATATGCTTCAGTTATTAATGATGACTGCAATGCATTTACCAAAAAATGTAACAACAGATGAAGTGCGTACAGAAAAACGTAAAGTTTTAGAAGCACTTAGACCGATGACAAAAGATGACGTTACATCTCATGTTGTCCGCGGTCAATATACATCAGGGGAACTAAATGGTAAAAAGCTTCAAGGATACAAACAAGAGCCTGGAATTGACATTTCATCTCAGAATGATACGTTTGTAGCTGCTCGATTAATGATTGACAACTCATTCTGGAAAGGCATACCATTTTATATTCGTACTGGTAAACGTTTAAAAGAAAAATCGACGCGTATTGTGTTTGAATTTAAAAACCCAATGCAAGATGATCTATATAAAAAGAGAAATGAATTGGTTGGACCAAATCTATTAGTTATAGAAATTAATCCAAGCGAAAGAGTTTCATTCTATCTAAATAGTAAAAACATTGATGGGAAAATTGAACCTGTTCGTGCAGATTATTTAGCAAATGCCGCTGACCAACCAGAAGCTTACGAATTACTTGTAAATGATGCAATTCGTGGAGATGCGAAGTTTTTCGCACACTGGAAAGAAGTAGAATTAGCTTGGCAATTTGTCCAACCAATTCTAGAGGCATTTGAAGAAAATTTAACACCACTTCATTCATATAAAGCTGGTTTATTTGGACCAGAGGCATCTAGTCAATTATTGGCAGAAGATGGATTTAAATGGTGGCTTGACTCGGATTCAGAAGAATCTGATCTTAGTGAAAATAAGAAACTAAAAAGGAGTATCTAAAAATGAATACAGCTATTGATACTTTAGCAATTAACACAATTCGTACATTATCTATTGATGCAATTAACCAAGCTAACTCAGGACACCCTGGACTTCCTATGGGTGCAGCACCAATGGCATATGCTCTTTGGGCAAATCATCTAAAACACAATCCAAAGAGTTCTAAATGGTTTGACCGCGACCGTTTCGTACTTTCAGCAGGACATGGTTCTAGTATGTTATACAGTTTGCTACACGTAGCAGGTTATGATGTATCGATCCAAGACTTAAAGGAATTTCGTAAACTAAATAGTAAAACACCTGGTCATCCTGAATTTGGACATACTGATGGTGTTGAAGCTACAACTGGTCCACTAGGACAAGGTATTGCAACAGCAGTTGGTATGGCAATGGCAGAAGCGCATTTAGCTGCTAAATTTAACAAGGATAACCATTCAATTATTGATCATCACACTTATGCACTAGTTGGTGATGGAGATTTAATGGAAGGTGTTGCTTATGAAGCAATGTCACTTGCTGGTCATATGAAGCTTGGTAAATTAGTTGTGCTTTATGATTCAAACGATATTTCTTTAGATGGTACTTTAAATCTTTCTTACTCAGAAGATATGCAAAAAAGAGCAGAATCATTTAATTGGCACTATTTACGTGTTGAGAATGGTAATGATCAAGAAGAGATTTCAAAAGCAATTGAGCTTGCAAAACAAAACACTAGCCAACCAACTATTATTGAAATCAGAACAATTATCGGTTTCGGTAGTCCAAAAGTTGCTGGTACGAATAAAGCACATGGTGCTCCACTTGGAATTGAAGAAGCGAAAGAAACGAAAAAAGCTTATGGATGGAACTATGACGAAGATTTTTATGTTCCAGAAGAAGTTAAACAGCATTTTAGCGAGATACAAATGAAAGGTAGCCAGTTAGAATCTGAATGGAATCAATTATTTAATCAATATCGTGAGGCTTATCCAGAATTAGCTACAGAATTAGAAAAAGCGATTACTGGTGAAGTTCTGATTGATGCTGATGGAATTTTAACGTTTGATCCTCAAAAAACAGTTTCTACACGTGTAGCAAGTGGTGAAGCAATTAATCACTACATAAAATCAGTACCTGAAATTTTTGGAGGAAGCGCAGACTTATCTCACTCTACAATGACAGATATTAAAGATGAGACTAAATTTGCTGTTGAATCTTATGCAGGTCGCAATATTTACTTTGGTGTTCGTGAGCATGCAATGGGTGCTGCTGCAAATGGTATGGCATTACATGGCGCTGTAAAACCTTTCGTAAGTACATTCTTTGTATTTAACGATTATTTACGTCCATCAATTCGTTTAGCAGCATTACAAAAATTACCTGTAACTTACGTATTTACGCATGATTCAATTGCAGTTGGAGAAGATGGTCCAACACATGAGCCAGTTGAACATCTAGCTGCATTACGTGCAATCCCAGGTTTAACAGTAATTCGTCCATCAGATGCAAATGAAACATCAAACGCTTGGGCATATGCTTTACAAAATACTGAAGGACCAATCGCATTAGTATTAAGTCGTCAAAACTTACCAGTATATGAAGAAACAGCTAAAAATATTGATAATCTTTCAAAAGGTGCTTATGTTTTAACTGAAACAAATAGCAATCCTGACTTAATTTTAATTGCAACTGGTTCAGAAGTAGCACTTGCAGTTGATAGTAAAACTGAGTTAGAAAAAGAAAATATTTCAGTAAGAGTAGTTGCTATGCCAAGTTGGGAATTATTTGAAAAACAATCTGATGAGTATAAAGAAACTGTACTTCCTTCAGACAATACAAATCGTATTTCAATTGAAATGGGAATTTCTCTAGGATGGGAACGATTTGTTGGTTTCAAAGGTAAAAAAATCTCAATTGAAACATTTGGTGCATCAGGTACTGGAAATGAAGTAATGGAACTGTTTGGTTTCAGTACAAATAATGTTGTAAATATTAGTAAAAGTTTATTAAATTCTTGATTTAATGACATCAAAAAAGTATTTTGATACTTTTGTCATAAAATTATTTACTTAGAGAAAAACATATATAGATACATGGATGATTTAGGAGGATATTGTAATGAAAGTTGGATTAGTTGGATTAGGGAAAATGGGATTAAACTTAGGTCAAAATTTAATGGACAACAACCATGAAGTCGTTGCTTTTGACGTAAATGCTAGTGCTGTAGAAGAAATGAATAAACTTGGCGCTACAGGCGTAAAAAGCTTAGAAGATTTAGTTAAAAATTTAGATACGCCAAGAATTCTTTGGATCATGGTTCCACATGCTGTAGTTGATTCAGTCATTAATGAAGTGAAACCTTTCTTAAGTGAAGGCGATATTGTGATTGAAGCTGGTAATTCTCACTATAAAGAATCAATCAGACGTTATGATGAATTAAAAGAATTCGGTATCCGTTTCATGGATGCAGGTACTTCAGGCGGTATGGAAGGCGCTCGTAATGGCGCATGCTATATGGTTGGTGGAGATCAAGAGGCTTGGGATATCGTTGAACCAATTTTCAAAGATACTGCTGTAGAAAATGGTTTCTTATATGCTGGTAAAGTTGGTAGTGGTCATTTCTTAAAAATGGTACACAACGGAATTGAATATGGTATGATGGCTGCAATCGGAGAAGGTTTTGAAGTATTAGAGAAAAGTGACTTCGACTACGATTATGAAAAAGTAGCGAAAGTTTGGAACAATGGTTCAGTTATTCGTTCATGGTTAATGGAATTAACTGAAAATGCATTCTCTAAAGATGCTAAGTTAGATGAGATTAGAGGAGTTATGCATTCTTCAGGAGAAGGTAAATGGACAATTGAAACTGCATTAGATTTACAAGCATCTACGCCTGTTATCGCAATGTCATTATTAATGCGTTACCGTTCATTAGATAATGATACATTCAATGGTAAAGTTGTTGCTGCTCTTCGTAATGAATTCGGTGGACATGCAGTTGAAAAGAAATAAATAAACGTTACAATATAAATATAAAAAATACTTATTTTTTGGAGGAAGACAAACATGAAATTTTTTATCGATACAGCTAACGTAGTTGATATTCAAAAAGCTTATAAAATGGGTGTATTATCTGGAGTAACAACAAACCCTTCTTTAGTAGCAAAAGAAGGCGTGAAATTTGAAGATCGTATTGAAGAAATTTTAAAATTAGTTCCTGAAGTAGAATCAGTTTCTGCTGAGGTTACACCAAATGCTGTATCTGCTGAAGAAATGATGGCTGAAGCAGATGAATTAATTAAAATTAACGGTGGAGATAAAAACATCACAATCAAACTTCCTATGACACTTGCTGGATTAGAAGCTTGCCGTTACTTAACTAAAAAAGGTGTAAAAACTAACGTTACATTAATTTTCACTGTGAACCAAGCATTATTAGCTGCTAGAGCTGGTGCAACTTATGTATCTCCATTCTTAGGTCGCTTAGACGACATCTCTGAAGATGGAGTACTATTAGTTGCTAAAATTGCTGAATTATTCCGTGTTCATAACTTAGCTGCTCAAATTATCGCAGCATCAGTACGTCACCCAGATCACGTTACTCGAGTTGCATTGGCAGGTGCACATATCGCTACAATTCCATATAGCGTAATTGAGCAACTTTCTAAACACCCATTAACTGATCAAGGAATTGAAAAATTCGCTGCAGATTGGGAAAAAGCACCTAAACTTTAATCGAATAGCTCAAAAAGCTGGATTAAGTAAAAATAATTAAATAAATAAATAAATAAATAAATTAGAAAATGACCCCCTTTGTCTGTGATACTGTTTTAGGCTGTAGCTATGATTAAGGGGGTTTTTAAAATAGAGTAACCATTTCCATAAAATGAAAAATAAAACATTTTGAGGAGGAGTAGCAATGCATACAACTAACAGTAAATTTCTAGGTTATATTGGGACTTATACAAAAGGGGAAAGTAAAGGGATTTATCGTTTTACACTTGATACGAACGCAGAAAGAATAATAGATGTTGAATCAGTAGCTACATTAGAAAATCCTACATATGTAACAATCAGTAAAGATAACAAGTACCTTTATTCAGTCGTAAAAGAAGGAGATAAAGGTGGCGTATCTGTATTTTCAATTCAAGAGGAAAGTGGAGAGCTTGTGAAAATTAATTCACAACTCACAGAAGGCGCATCTCCTTGCCACGTAAGTGTTAATGAAGATAATCATGTTGTCGTAACAGCTAATTATCATAAAGGTACAATTGAATCTTATGAAGTTAACGGACAAGTAAACCCAGTTACTTCAACAATGCAACATTCTGGTACTGGACCTAATCAATCAAGACAAGAAAAACCGCATGCTCATTATTCAGGATTTTCTCCAGATGAAAAATTTGTACATGCAGTAGACTTAGGAACAGATGAAATTAATACATACCAATTAGAAAACAGTACGTTAACAAAATCATCTACTTTACACGTAAAACCAGGAAGTGGCCCAAGACATTTAACATTCCATCCAAATGGTCAATTCGCTTATGTAATGACTGAGTTAAGTTCAGAAGTAATTGTATTATCATATAACAGTGAAGATGGCAGTTTTACTGACCTTCAATATATTTCAACAATTCCAGTTGATTTTACTGAAAATAACCAAGGTAGCGCAATTCATATTTCAAATGATGGCCAATTTGTCTATGCAGGAAACCGTGGACATAACAGTATAGCTGTGTTTAGTGTAAATCAAGACAATGGTAAGCTAGAATTAGTTGAAATTGTCTCATCTGAAGGGAACTGGCCACGTGATTTTGTATTAGATCCTACTGAAAATTATGTTATCGCTTCAAATGAAATCTCTGGTAATCTTGTATTATTTGCTAGGGATCAGCACACAGGAAAATTAACAGTCATTCATTCAGATGTACTAGTTCCTGAACCTGTTTGTGTAAAATTCCTACATGTTACTAAATAAGAAGGCAGGTTAAAACATGGACTTTAAAATTACTGATGCTGCAAGAGAAAAGTTAATGAACATAGAAGACCATCAAATATTACTACTAGAATTTGATCGTGGTAGTTGTGATGTTGTAAATAATATTTATCAAATCCAAGTAATCAACAAAAGACCATGCGGACCCAATGAAAAATTAATTACGGGCGACGGAATAGAATTTATGGTTAACTTACTTTTTGAAGATGTATACGAAAATCAGTTAGTCATTGATTATGTAAATGGTTCTTTTGTATTCAAAAATAAAAATCAGATATTCAACAACAGAATAGGGC
>NZ_JBALMS010000087.1:0-7307 GCF_036962205.1 Bacillus sp. JJ664
TTTTTAAGTAGAATTGTCGAAATTTGTAGAATTTAAATTATTTTTTACACCAAATTGACAGAATAGTGTATGAATTTGCGACAATAAATATTCAAACAGAAAACGACAAAGAATAGCACATAAGAGGGAGGAATTAAAATGAGCGTAGCGACTCAAAACGTATCATCAAATGAGCAACAACAAAAAACGAAACATCCGCCTGGCCTTTACTTATTATTTGCAACAGAGGCTTGGGAACGCTTTAGTTATTATGGAATGCGTGCACTATTAGTTCTTTATTTGACAACATCTGTAGTTCAAGGTGGACTTGGATTTAAAGATGCTTGGGCTTTACAACTTTACGGATTATTTACTGGTCTAGTTTATTTCACACCAATTATCGGTGGTTGGATAACAGATAATTTCCTAGCTAAACGTTCTGCTATTACTATTGGTGGGATCATCATGGCAGTTGGTAATATCGCATTATTCGGCATTCATTCTTCAACTGGTTTATACCTTGGATTGATTTTAATGATTATCGGTAATGGTTTCTTCAAGCCAAATATCTCAACAATCGTTGGTGAACTTTATGAAGGAGATGACCCACGTCGTGATGGTGCATTCACAATCTTCTACATGGGTATCAACTTAGGTGCATTCTTTGCTCCACTTGTTACTGGTTACTTAGCACAAAATTTATTTATGTCTAAAAATGCTGCAGGTGATGATTTATTCGGTTACCGTTATGGTTTCTTAGCTGCAGCTATTGGTATGATTATTGGTCAAATTATTTTCAATTTATTAGCTTCAAAATATCTTGGTGATTTAGGTACAAAACCTAATGCTAAGATTGTGAAAGAGGGTAACAGCGCTTCAGTTAAGGATGTTCCTCTTACTAAGAAAGAAAAACAACGTACGACTGTTATCTTTATCTTAGCAGCATTCGTAGTATTTTTCTGGGCAGGATTTGAACAAGCTGGTTCATCATTAACTCTTTATACTGAACGTTTCTTAGATCTAAATGTTGGTAGCTTCCCTGTACCATCTGCTTGGTTCCAATCTGTTAATCCATTATTCATTATGCTTTTCGCTCCAGTACTCTCTGCGATCTGGATTAAAATGGCAAGAAATGGTAAAAACATTAGCGTTCCTGCGAAAATGGCAATGGGTCTAATCCTTTTAGGTGTTGGTTTCGCATTCACAATTATGGCAGTTATGAAAACAGGTTCTGATCCAAATCATATTACTGTAAAAGCAAATATGATGTTCATGGTTATGACATATTTCTTCCATACAATTGCTGAATTAGTACTTTCACCAGTTGGTTTATCAGCAGTATCACGTTATGCACCAGTTAAACTTGCTTCATTATTAATGGGTGTATGGTTATCATCAAGTTTTATCGCTAACTTAGTTGGTGGTCAATTAGCAGCATTCACAACTACACTAGGTATGTTACAAGTATTCTTAGCAGTAGGTGGAGCGGCAATCGTTGCAGGTTTAATTTTACTTGCATTATCACCAAAACTTGCAAGAATGTTAGACTAATTTCAAAAAAAAGCAGCACTCGATCATTCGAGTACTGCTTTTTTTATTTTCCTGTACTACCGAATCCGCTTGTTCTTTCTTCACCAGCAATATCATCGTCAGTTAATAAAAACTTTTGGAATACCGCTTGTCCAATTCGCTCACCTTTTTGAATAATGACAGGTTCATTTGTAACATTTAAAAGCTGCATCATGATATGCCCATCATTTGATGGATTGCTATAATAATCCGAATCAATGACCCCTACTCCATTTCCTTTTAATAAACCCTTTTTTAAAGGCGTAGAAGAGCGTACGAATAATGCAAGAAATTCATCCCTTTGCATATATGCTTTTACACCAGTGCCAACTAGTTTAAATTCATTTGGTTGAATGATTGTATCTTCAATACTTTCAATATCGTAACCAGCAGCGTGAGTAGTCGCTCTCTTAGGCAAATTAACGCCTTCCTTTTCAAAACCTTTTGCTATTTCAAAACCACGAATTTTCTCCAAAGTTTTCACCCTTTACCATATATTTCATTCCTTAGTTTAACATATAAAAAGTTCAAGTATGAGTCATATATTCTATTTAAAGGTGATTTTAGAGCAATATCCATTACTTCCCTATTTTATTTAACATATTTCCTCCCCAATCTAAAAAAAGAATGTGGGTTACACATTCCTTTTTTCATTTATATTGATAGTAGTCTTGCGTGTCATATTGTTCGAAGCCACAGCTTGTATATAATTTTTTTGCGTTTTTATTTTCTAAAGCTACTTCTAAATGTATCTTATTTCCTGTTTTATTTTCTTGCTCAATAATTTGCAATAATGTATTTTTTCCATATCCAAAGCCTTGATATTTTGGTAAGATAGCAAAACCGTAGATCCAAGTTTCATGATGTTCTCTTTGTACACTCAGTTTCCCGATTTTTTCATCATTTACTTCTATGATGTAACATTTACGGTTCGGCTCATTTAAAACTCGCGCATTATATGTTAGAGCATCTTTTTCTTCAAAACCAAAGGACTCTACATCTATTTTTGAAATCAGTTCAAAATCTTCTTTTGTCGCATCTGACAGTTTAATTATTGGTTCAAAAGATTGTACTTCTTGATCCTTCCAAACCATTTGGTATTCTGAGAATGAATAGTCGCATTTCTGAGTTTTAATAAACTCTTGTGCTGTTGTAGATGCTGCTGGAGCATTCAATAAGATCGACGTTGCATTACTGCTACTTTCAAGACCTTCACGAAGTAGTGTCGTGAAAATTCCTTTTCTTCTATATTTTGGATGGACCATTCCACAAATTTCTACTTTACTACCAAAGTAATATTTACCTAAGAACCCAACTAATTGATTCTCCTCATAATAAAAGAAATCTTCTTTAACATCACCATCTCTATTTCTAAGCATATCCCAATTTAATTTTAACTTAATTAGATCATGGCTCTCACATGCTTCTTGCAATTCTTTTATTTGTAACAATTGTTCTTTTGACAACAAATTTTTCACCTTCTATTTTAAAATTACGACACTCTCTTAATTTCAACAAAAAAGAATTTAGTCCTTCTTAATAAAACACTTTTCCAAAAATGCAAAAAAACATTACTCCTCTTTAGAAGTAATGTTTTTCATTTTATCTGTCTGTTCTAGGATCTACTTCAAACCATTCCGACATCGATAAATTTGTTGTTTTATCTTCCCAATCGTCAATCGATAAATCTTCATAATTTTGCTCTAATTGGTTTAAATCTTTGTGTATAGTTTGGTCGTTATTATTTCCATTCATTGTAGACTGATTTAGAGTATGTTCTTGGTTTATTTGTTCAAATGACTCTTGTATATAACTCTGAGTTAAAGAGCCTTCATCAAATGAATGTGCTCCATTTTGAATACCTATATTAGCTGTATTCGTCTGATGATTTGAGATACTAGCTGAATATTGTTCAGGTATTATATTTGGCATTGGATTCAATTCTGATTCATTTTTACGTTTCTTTGCATTTTTACTTGTTCTGCTTTGTTGATTTTGATCATCGGTTTGATTTTTTCGGTGTTCGTCTTCATTACCATTTTTAAAAATATTTGAGGCATATTCCTCAACATTATTAAGAATGCTTTCTGCCCATTTATGCTTTTCTTCATGATTTTCTTGATTTTTGTGATGATGATTCTTTTTTTCTTTATGAGTTTGATTGTGTTTTAGTTGATGATCGTCGTTTTGATTATTTTGCTCCTGGTGACTATGCGAAAACTCTTCTTGATTGATCATAGATAGAGTGGTTTTTAAATCTTTTTCAATACTCTCTATTTGATGATCAAAACTATGTAATTGTTTTTTCATACTATCCATATGAGATTCTATTTCATCAATTCTTTTATTAATTTTGTGCATGTTACGTTGATGTTCATTTTTCTTTAAGTCAAATTGTTCTAAAAGCTTATCAAAAGAAAGATCCATTTACACTCACCTATTTCATTTTTTAATTAGTATGTGTAAATAGAAGATAATTATATAGTAAAAATGAATGATTCATTTTTAAAAATATCGATAAAAGTATGAATTTTATTAATATATTCCCGCATTTTACAACTTCTTTTTTAATAATCATTACAAATATGTTATTCTGAAAATATAATTTAGCATTAAGGGGTTGTTGATCATTCGTTTAAATAAATTCATTAGTGAATCTGGAAAAGCATCTAGACGTGCTGCGGATAAATTAATCAGTGAAGGTAGAGTTAAAATAAACGGTAAAGTTGCAAAAATCGGTAGCCAAGTTGAACCTGGCGATGAGGTAATTGTAAATGGAGAATATATTCGATTAGCCCGAAATAATGTTTACATTGCACTAAATAAACCCGTTGGAATAACTAGTACAACTGAAAAAGGTGTAAAAGGAAATATTGTTGATTTAGTTAATCATCCACTACGAGTTTTTAATATAGGTCGACTGGATAAAGACTCTGAGGGCTTAATTCTACTAACGAACGATGGTGATATTGTTAACGAAATATTACGTGCTGAGAATAAGCATGAAAAAGAATACATCGTCTCAGTCGATAAACCAATCACTCCTACCTTCTTAGAAGAAATGGCAGCGGGTGTCAAAATTTTAGGAACAAAAACACTACCTTGTGAAGTAAAACAACTTTCAAAATATGACTTTCAAATCATCTTAACACAAGGGTTAAATCGTCAAATTCGTCGTATGTGTGAAGCACTTGGTTATGAAGTGTATCGACTTCAACGAACACGTATCATGAATATTCATCTGAACAATTTGCCAATAGGTCAATGGAGAGACTTAACAAAGAAAGAAAAAACACAATTATTTAGAGAGTTAAATTATGAACCAAATGAATGGTAAACCCTTCAGTTTTTACATGAACTTGTAATTTTTTTTCGTATTTAACTAAAATAAAATAATGAATCATAAAAATAAAAAAAAGGGTGAAACATATTATGTAAGTCAAATATGTTTCACCTTTTTTTACTTGATCGTCAAATACAATTTATTGTTGAAGTCCGATACATTAATTTAACTTCTTAACTAAAAATGATGTTGTTATTAAGCCTTTCAATTACACTTCTGCTAATACTTTTCCTAGCTGATTACCCATATTCGTCCAAGCATGTTTAGCTCCCTCAATTGCTCCAACGCGTGCTTTTGTTTCTTCACTAAATCCAGTTTGATCTAGATTTAATTGGACTGTCCCATCTGAAAGTTCTTTCAAAGTCCATGTAACTGTAGTTGTTTCTCCGGCACTTGCCCAAATGTAAGATAATGTATGAGGCTCTTCTACTTCAAGTACTTCACAATCTACAATTCCATTCCACCATTCATTTGGTTCAGTACGAAATTGAAATTTATGCCCTACAACCGGTTTAAAATCATTTTCCATGATCCATTTTGCAAGTGTGTCCGAATCAGTTAAAGCATTCCACACCTGTTCAATTGAATTTGTATATTTATATTCTAATGCTACATCTGATTTCATTTTTTCTCCTCCAAAATGCTATTTAGATTAACAAATCTTTGTTTCCAGAATCCTTCGTAAAAAGAAACCCAATCTTTAATTTCTTCTAGTGGTGCCGCATTTAATCGATAACGTGTTTCTCTTCCTACTTTACGATCAGCAACTAGACCAGCTTCTTTGAGGATCGCCAGATGTTTTGAAACAGCGGTACGGCCCATTTGAAATTGAGGAGTTAATTCGTGAAGTGGTAATTCATCTACTTCTGCCAATAAACGCAGTATTTTACGCCTTGTTGGATCAGCAATGGCTACATAAACATCACGCTCTTGATTTTTCTCGCTCAAAATCACCCTCTCCTTTTTTATCAGACACCAATTGGAGTCTTTATTTTAGGACACTAATAGGTGTCATGTCAATTCTATTTTTGACAGCTCGATTTTTTTTTTCAAATATGTACCTTCTTTATTGTTTTTTCAATAAATTAAGCTATAAACTAATTAAATCCTTTTATCACTAAATTGCCAATTAAAAAGAGTTGCCTTTAGCAACTCTTTAAATCACGAACATTATTATAGTTATAGCCTTATCGTTCACATTCTTTTTAAAGTTATTACGACAATCTCAGGTCTATTAAAAATTCTCTGAGGAATAATACTATTTCCTAGTCCCCTGCTTACAATCATCGTTGTATTCTTCTTTTTATATTGTCCAGCAGTGTACTTTGGTAAAACTCCTTGGTTTGGGGCAATAACTCCACCCACAAATGGAATTCTAAATTGCCCACCATGCGCATGTCCTGCAAGAACTACATCAAAATCATAATTTGAATATAGCGAAAGTAATTCAGGTCTATGAGATAATAACACTTTAAATTCTAAATCGTTCATTTTCGTTTCAATAGAATGTTTTATATTAACTTCCGCCTGTTGTTGTTCGGTTAAATATTCATTACCTGGCTCGGCAGGGTCATTAATCCCAAAGAGTTGAATTGCTTCACCACCACGTTCTACCACTATACTTTCATTATTTAACACATTAACACCCAAATTTTCCAATTTCCTCTCTAATTGTTCATACTTACCAGACCAATATTCATGATTTCCAGTTACATAATAGACTGGTGCAATTTTTACTATTTCTTCCATTAACTTTAAACTATATTTTTCCACATAATGTTTAGAGTCAATTAAATCACCAGTAAATACAATCATATCTGGCTTTTCATTTTTTATTTTTCTTACTAAATTATTTTGTTCTTTTCCGAATTCTTTTCCATGAAGATCTGACAATTGAATCATTTTAAAGTTATTAAATTGTTTTGGAATTTCACGTGATTGAATAATTGTCTCATTCACTTCGATGGCATTATTTTGATAGTAGCAAAACAAAACAGTCACCAAGATTCCGATCAAGAATATGATTATATTTTTGCGCTTAAACTTTTTCACTTATTTTACCTATTAGCCTTTCTTGATGAGCCGTTCATTCGACTTACCTTTGTAAACAAAATGGTATCCAATTATTAACGATGCGAATTCACAAATATATTAATTACCAAATCTCAAATATCACTATTATTCCAATGATAAAAAACAGAACGCCTCCTAATAACCAAGCATCAAAATCATTAGTTTCTTTCTTTTTTAATATTTTATTTTCAAGACTATTTAATAAACTAATCGTTGCAAATAAAAGATAAAATAAGCCTTTGATTATATGATGAACTTCCTCAGCCGTAAATGAGTAAATCAAATAAATGATCATTGGAACGCTCAAAATTTTCTTTATTAAATCGATCTGTTTAATTCTCAC
>NZ_JBALMS010000088.1:0-9239 GCF_036962205.1 Bacillus sp. JJ664
TCTCGAATTAAAGATTTTTTTCGTACATCTAGGATCATTTTAATTTATTCTTCTGTTTAAAATGTTTAGCTAATAACGATATTCAAGAATTAAAGCTTGATGACCTAAATTAGATAAATAATCAAAAAAAAGATTAGCTAGTTTTTAACCAGAGATTCTAATAATAAATGGTATAACATTAAATTGGGGGATCTAATGAAAACTCAACATTTAGGTATGACTATAGGGTTATATATTGATTACTTCCTATTAGGGATGATTAATATCATTTTTTCATCTAATATGGGTTTTCTAACAACACAATTAAATACGGATAATACTGGAATAAGTATCTTAGTTTCAGGTATAGGGATTGGAAAATTAATCACTTTAAGTGTGTCAGGTAAGCTTTCTGATAAATTCGGCAGAAAGCCACTTGTTGTAACAGCTTCATTTCTGTATCTAATATTTTTGATTGGAATACCACTAGCACCTACTTATGAAATAGCGTTTATTATTGCCATTATTGCTGGGATAAGCAATTCAATATTAGACTCAGGAGCCTATCCTGCACTTATTGAAGCATTTCCAAAAAATACAGGAAAATCTACTGTATTAATTAAAGCATTTATATCAATTGGAGCTATGATTCTACCAATCATAATTTCATATATTATTAATCATAATATTTTTTACGGATATACATTTTTTGTACTTGCTTTAATCTTTTTCATAAACGGAAGTATCTTATCTTCAGTTAGTTTTCCTAAGAATTCTAATAAAAGTGATGAAGATAACATCAATGAAGAAAATCGATTCAAAATAAAACCAATCATCTGGAAGGAAGGCTTAGCTACTATTTTTATGGGATTTACAACTACAACATTATTTATGGTTGTACAAGTTTGGCTCCCAACATATGGTCTTAGTATTCTTGATATGAGTAGAACTGAATCTATTCAGCTATTAAGTTATTTCAACCTTGGATCACTTATTTCCGTTTTAATAATTGCATTAGTTATCAATCGGTTTATAAGTCCAATAGTAATTTTAATTTTGTACTCTTTCTTAACTTCTTTATCTTTATTGATTTTATTATTTAGTCACCAACCTATTTTGATAATAACATGTTCTTTTCTTATAGGTTTTTCAACTGCTGGTTTATTTCAATTGTGTATTACAGTGATTGTAGAATTCTTCCCTAAAAATAAAGCGACGATATCGGCTTATGTAAGCACCGCATCAAGTTCTGCATTCATAGTAATCCCATATATTACAGGGTTATTAGCAAAAAATATCGATGTGACTGCTGTATTCTGGTTAGATTATATCTTTGCGATGCTCAGTATTTTACTAGCAACATTTGTATATTATCGTCATAAAAGAGTATTCAAAAAATTAGTAATTTCATCCGGTGTAAGCAAAGCTTCATAACTGCGTCCAAAGATTTTCCTTGGATTGATTTGAAATATATAACTTTAGGTCTTGTAATTGACCATACAAAAATGAAAAGTTGTTACAAATTGACAATTTATCCTATTCTTCCTTAAATAGAGAACTATCCAATTTTAAAAAATAAATTTGTTTTTCACCAAAGAAGCTTAAAAAAAGAGTTATATTTATTTTACTGCTATAGTTTTGTGTTTCATTCCTGTTTATTAATAACTAAAATGAATCATTATGATAACAAGAATGTCATTTACCAGAAAAATATTTCACCATATAATAGCCATAACATTTAGAATAGTATAATTTTTCCGTTTTTAATAGGTTAATTCCGCTTTCCTGAAATGTAATTTGTGGTAGAGGTGATGCAAAAGATGAAAAAACGAACTAAGTGGTATAAGGGAAGAACTGCGACTTGTATGGTTGCTACAGCCCTAGTAATCACTAATGCTAAATTTATTTTTGATACTCCATTAAGTAAGGCGCAAGGATCTAGTCCCGATGATGCTATGACACGTGTTGTGGTCGAAATGGAAGGAACTCCTGCCATTCAAACCATGCCTCATTTAGAACAAATTGGAGCCGTTTCCAAAAAAATAGTAAGAAGGATAAAAGATCAAACTGAGAATTTGAAAAAATCTCACTTGAAAGTAATACAAGAAATAATAGAAAAGAAGATTCCATTCAACAAATCTAACGAATATACGTTCATATTTAACGGAGTTGCATTACAAGTACCCAAAAACAAAGTGGATGATCTGCGTACCCTCCCAGGTGTAAAGGCAATTTACCCCGATCAGGAATATCACGCTGACTTAGTCAACAGTGTTCCTTTGATAGGTGCTCCTGATGTCTGGTCTAAGCACGACCATGAAAACCAAGAAGTTACAGGGAAAGGAGTCACAGTTGCTGTGATTGACACGGGTGTGGACTATGATCACCCTGACCTTGGCGGGGCGTTCGGCTCAGGGCATAAAGTAGTTGGGGGATATGATTATGTGAATAATGATAATGATCCTATGGATGACAATGGCCATGGTACCCATGTCGCGGGAATCATTGCTGCGCAAGGAAAATTGAAGGGTGTCGCGCCTGAAGCCTCCATCACAGCTTATAAAGTCTTAAGCGAAAACGGTATAGGAAATACATCCGATATCATTGCAGGAATTGAAGCGTCTATTTCTCCGGACAATCCATTTCCGGCCGATATCATTAATATGAGCATAGGTGGTCCTGGGGATGGCAGTGATCCTATCTCCCAAGCCGCTCAGAATGCCGTTGATGCCGGTGTAGTTGTTGTCGCGGCAGCAGGGAATGCAGGACCTAGTTATGGTACCATAGGTGCTCCAGCTATTGCTGAGGGGGTACTTGCTGTTGGTGCAAGTGTAAGCGGTATCAAAGTACCTGACGCGAAGATGGTTGCACCACTTGAAGAGAATTTATCCGTTACCCGCCTTGGGTTTTCTGCTAATCTCCCTGATACATCAATTAACAGCGATCTGGTAGACGTCGGAGAAGGTGGAATGGAAAGCTACAATGGGTTAGATGTAAAAGGAAAGATTGTTCTAATTCAACCACCAGTAGGTTCAGATGGACGTACAGAGGCGATTACAGCACAACAAAAAGGGGCAGACGCTGCGATCTTTTTCGTGCCTGAGCAACCTGGACCATCTTTTAAATTAGGAGATACTATTCCATCTCAGTATACATCCAACTCTTATGAAGAATTACAATCACAACATCAATTCCTGACAAGTTCAACTTTAGACAGCCAGTTAGAATCGTTAGTCGCTATGAAAATTGGTGCAACAAAAGCTGGGGAATTAAAGTCTTACTTGGCTAAAGGACCTGTTAAAATTACAATTTCGGGAAAAGACATAACGGATCAAATTGCAAATTTTAGTTCCCGAGGTGATTCCGAATCTCGAGCAAAGCCTGATTTAGTCGCTCCAGGCGTTGAAATCAACTCGACGTTCATCAAGAATGAGAATAATGATTCAGGTTATACAAGATTAAGCGGGACAAGCATGGCTGCTCCTCATGTGGCGGGTGCAGCTGCACTTCTGAAACAACTTAAGCCGTCATGGAATGCTAGCGAGATTTCAAGCGCTTTAAAAGAAACCGCAAAACCGCTGGCATCATATGATGTGCTTACACAAGGAACAGGAAGATTGGATGTAAAGGCTGCAGCGGAAACAAATGTTTTAGCCTCTCCTAATGTATTAAATTTAGGATTTGCTGATTTGAAAGATTCGGAGATTCAAAGAAATGCTTCATTATCTTTGAACAATCAAGGTGATGTACCAGTTGATATGGATTTCTCTATTAAAGACGATACAAAATCCGGGACAACCGTTACTGTGAATCCTTCCCATATTCATATTGAACCAGGTCAACAGGTCAATGTTGAGGTGAATATAAACATGAATCGACCGGATCAGGATATCGATATCTCGGGCTGGGTAGAAGGAAATATTCAATCTGCAAAAGAATCGCAGCATTTACGCGTGCCATATAAGTTAATTGCAAGACATTTCCGAATTACTGCATCACCTGATCCGGTAGCATCAACAGTAGGTGAAACAACAGCCTATATTTTCAGCCCGGTTCATATGACAGAAGCTCCTAAAGTGACAGTACGAACTCCTAGCGGAAAAACAAATGAAGTTACTGCTACCTTAGATCATGATCGTTGGTGGAAGTTGCAAGTTCAGACAAATGAAGTGGGAATATATCGGATTGATGCAAGTACCACAGTCAAAAATTTTGCTAATGAGGAATCTACAATAATAGGTTCAGGTTTTCTGGAAAAATTACCAGCAGATAATGAACACGCTTCATCTTGGGATTCTGTTGGGCCTTACTCTAATGCAGGACTGATGAATTTTGACTTAAAAAATTCTAAGGACATGACAGTTTTACCGTCATCGACTCTATCATTGTTCCGGACTGAAGATAGGGCAGAAACTTGGCATGAGTATAGAAATTTCCCTGTAGCAGGAGGAGTAGCTGCTGATCTAGTGGCTGATCCTACAGATGAAAAAAATATGTATGTGGCTATTAATTCTAAATATAATGATCCTACTTATATTGGAAAGATATTAGCCAGCAAAGACGGGGGAAAAACATGGAACACTTTACCTTTTCCGAACATAGAGATATCTAATTTATTAATTGATAAAAGTGGGCAAAAACTGGTTGCTATTTCGAGTAACGAAGTTTATGTCAGCTTGGACAGAGGAATGAATTGGGAGAAGCTACCTGGTTGGTGGGGATATCTTAATAATGCACTTCTTCTGAATAACAACCTATATATTTCAGCAGGCTATGATGGTGTTTACTTATTTAAAGATGTATTCTCTGGATCAGCTATATCTGAACTATTGTATCAGCCACCTTTTCCTTTTAGAAGTACAAAAGAGATTGAAGGCAATGAAAGTATGCTAGTTGTTGGCACTTTTGGTGGCGGTTTATACGCTTCATATAACAAAGGTAAAGACTGGAAAGAACTTACTCACGCTCAAATACCATTCAATAATGTATCTCACATAGATATTCTAGAAGGTGATATTTATGTAGGTACTGGATATGATGGAATAATGGTGAGTCACGACAAAGGAAAAACATGGGAAACTTGGAAAAAACCTCTTCCTGGGTCTAACTCCTATGAAGTAGATTTCGCCATTGGACCAAAATCTACCTATAAAGGGATGCGACCAATTTATGTATCTTCTGAACAGGCAGGGATATATAGTACTCAGGATAAAAGTGAATCATATAAACGAATCGGTATTCCTGCAGCAACGGTTTACGGCTTGGCTATTTCGCGGAACTCTAAAGGATATCAGTTACTTGCCGGTACTGACTCCAACATATACATGACAGCGCTACCAACTCAAAACAAGGTTGATTCCTCAACACTAGAATGGGGAGCCGCAGAAGGTGAAGGAAGAGTAGGAGAACAAGTGTATCAAATCGCTACTTCTCCAACAGAGGCTAATGTCGTTTACAAGATACGCTATAGTGCATTTGGGACTATGAATGTATACCGAAGTAATGATGGTGGAGAAAAATGGGATTTGAAATTTGAAGAAAGCGGAGTCCCAATTGCAATGCTGATTAACCCAGCTGACTCGAAACAAATCATGATCTCATATGTTATCCCAGCGAGTGGAGAAACAGGTATATATATCAGTAAAGATGCTGGGGAGAATTGGAAAAAGATTAAGCAAGAACACAAATTTACAGCTTTAGCAACCGCTGATCCTAACTATCCTAACCGGATTTGGGCAGGTGGAAATGACGGACTATTCTTGTCCAATGATATGGGTCAATCATTCCAAAAAATTCAAAACATACCCGTAAGCAGTATTGCAATTGACTCACATAATCCGAATCATTTAGTGTTCGGAGGCAATCATTTGTATGTCAGCACAGACAGTGGGAAAACATTAGAAAAAGCAAAGGGTGCTGATGAACTCAATGTATTTGTCAATGATATTATAGTTTCCCCTAGCAACCCTAAAATCGTCTATGCAGCCACAGGTTCCTTTTATGAGTCTGGACTTCTTAAGGGAGGACGCGGTGTGTTAATGAGTGTAGATGGAGGAAAAACATGGACCAATTTATCCGAAGGTCTCGAGAATAGAAATGCTACAGCAATTGAACTTTCTCCAGACGGAGAATATTTGTTTGTCGGAACTCAAGGTGGCAGTGTTCACCGAATGAAATTACCCAAAAAACAACGTTAAAAAAACTTCCCCATTCCGCTTCATGGTATGGGGGAGTTTTTTTATATAAGCTGTCAGGATTTAATAAAATTTTTTTCGGTATCCTCTACAGAAAGACTTTTCTCAATCACATAATCAAACAACAATTCCATAAAATTTCTAGCAGCATTTCCTATATACTTATCTTTATGATGTACAATAGCAATTTCCTTATAAATTCCAGGGTTTACTATTTTAATTACATTGAGGGCTTCAGCATTCTCTGAAGCGAGAAGTGTACTCGGTAGAATAGTTGCTCCAATACCTGCTTTCACTAAACTCAATATAGATTTTACATCAGTTAATTCTATGATTGGTTGGATAACGAATCCCAAAGAATTAGCGGCAATATCTATTACTTTTCGGCAATTGTGACTTAAAGGACTTAATACAAGTGGCAGGTCTTTAATCTCTTCAAAATCAACTTTATCCCTTTCAGCCAAATGATGATCAAATGGAACAGCTAAATAAAATTCTTCATTAAATAAAGGAATATTTGTTAACTGTTCATTCTCTAAAGGCATTGTCAGTGCTAAATCGACTTCATTTTGAATAACTTTTTCTTCAATATTATCTGACTGAATGATCTTCAATTGCACATTAGGGTGCTTTCGATGAAGTTCTTGGAAAACTACAGATGCAAGTTGACTTAACTCTTCCGACATTGTCCCAATGATCAGTTTTCCTCTTTTTAGCTTTTGGAGCTCTCCTATTTGGTCATAGATAAATTGTAAATTGGAGAATATTTTTTCGGATTCTTCTTTTAGAATTTTACCTGCCTCCGTAATGGCAATTTTTTTACCTAAACGATCAAATAAACGAACCCCTAATCTATCTTCTAGGGCTCTCATTTGACGGCTTAAAGCAGGTTGTGAAATTCCTAATTTCTCTGCTGCCCTTGTAAAATGTAATTCCTCACAAATAGCTATAAAGTATTCCAATTCTCTTAATTCCATCATTTCACTTCTCTCTATTCTAGATGATATTATATGAACTAATTTATTTTTACTTAAAGAAGATGTTATTAAAACTTCCAAAAATAACTTATTGCTTTGACTCCATTTTATTAAGAGAGAAAAACGAATAAAAAACCGCTCATTCCCATAATAAACTATTGAATACAGATACAACAACTCAGGAGTACTAATAGGAATCTTAGTAATTCTTCCCAACTCATATTGCGATACATTGAGATACTATAAGAATTTTTCTTGTGAAAATCGTATACTTCTTTTCAAATAGTGAACTCCCTACCATTTCTCTTAAAAGGTGGTGTTTCAAAACAAAAAGTTGTGAGGAATCTATGTAAACGTAGGTATCTGGCTTAATAATTATTTTTATTTAACCCCAAGTGGCAGAATGGGTTAAAAAAGCAAAAGCAAATCAATAAATATAAAAGAGCCAATCGACAGGTGTTGATTAGCTCTTTTATAGGCAATTTATTTAAATTTTTTAGTCAATTTCATATTGTTAATCAATATGTAACAAGTTTTTGGAAAAGATCTTGTTACTATTGAAAACTATTCAATAACTTTAACTTTCAACTTTACATCAACATTGCCTTTTAAAGCTTTTGAATAAGGACAAAAACCATGCGCTTCTTTCACAAGCTCTACAGCAACATTTTGTGGAACACCTTTAATTTGTGCATTTAACGTAACTGCTATGGAAAAAGGGCTTTCTGTATCATCTTTTAATAAACTAACTTCCGCTGTAATTGATGATTCAATTTTGTGTTTATTTTTCTTAGCGATAAAGTTTAATGCTCCATCAAAACATGCTGAATATGCAGCTGCAAATAGTTGTTCAGGATTAGATCCAACTTTGTTAGTGTTGGCAGATGGCATTGTTAATAGTAAATCAATTAAGCCATCATCTGATTTAACTTTTCCTTCACGACCTCCAAAAGCAGTAGCTTTCGATGTAAATAAGACAACCATTCATAATCACCTCATTAATAATTATATGTACATTTTTCATATCGTTAGTATTGATAATCCATACTCCAACTATTCTCAAAAAAATTTGATAAAAGGGAAATTAGTTCGTTAGTTGGATTCTGTTTTACTTCAGCAGAAAATAAATTTCAAGCATTAACAAGTCATGATGAGATTGTTTATACTCATGGAGCTTTAAAAGCATTAGCAGCAGATTTGATAAAAATTGCTAATGATGTAAGATGGGTGGCAAATGGTCCAAGAAATGATATAGGTGAAATAATCATCCCTTCAAATGAACCAGGAAGTTCAATTATGCCATGGAAAGTGAATCCAACTCATTCTGAGGCACAACAATGGTTGTTACACAAATTATAGGAAATGATGTGACGATAGGATTTGCAAGTCAAGGGAACTTTGATGATCATTGTGTGAAACGCATTGAAGCAAATTTAGAAATCGATTACTTATGATAGTAACTACATTAAAACCTCATATTGGCCATGAAAAAGCAGTAACAATCGAAAGTTAGCATATAAAAAGACACTCCGGCCATTGTTTTTTAATATTGTTTTATAGCAAAATCTTTAAGATAACTGCTGTAGGAAAAAACTGCTATTTGACTGATAAAATTTCGCGTGATATATTTATCTCGAATTAAAGATAAAATAATTCAAAATGAAATTTATACTATTTTTCAATTTTTACTGTTTTAGGTATTTTTTTATAAAAATGATTCAATTGCAGTTTCAATTTCAAATATAAATATCTCGAATTGAAAATAAATTCAATTGTATTTGACCAATAATGTGGTTAATTTTTATTTTCTATATTACATATCGTAAATAAGATTATAAAAAATAACATCATTGTCAGAGCAAATTTTAATTTTGTTGACCATAAACGATTTTTATTCTAAAGGGGTGAAAAATATGCTAGAAGTAACAGTGAACCTTAAATATAAAGGGAAGAATTATCAAACCAAAGTAATTGTTCAAAAGGGCACACCACAAAAACAAATATTCCGTTTAGCAAAAGAACAAATTCAAAAACAATGGTAGTTGGCTTTTCAAAGAAATAGAGCTTATTTTTATAAACTGCATTATAA
>NZ_JBALMS010000089.1:0-828 GCF_036962205.1 Bacillus sp. JJ664
GAGTAAAGAATGCTGTAATACCGCTTTCTTTTAAGCATCTAAATACTAGTGGGTACGGGTTCTGCCTGATAGCAATAAACACGATAATTGGATTGACAACAAGAGCCACTAAAAGCATACAACCAATCAGAACGAAAAGTAATTTTCCATAACTTAGCAAAGACTCAATTCCGTTTGTTGTGATAGACTCGATAACTAACCCCATGATTCCTAATGGTGCAAGCTTAATTACCCATGTAACCATTTTAGAAACTGCATCAGAGAAATTAGATATCATTGTTTTTGTCGTATCGGAGGCATTCTTTAATGTCAAACCAAGAAGGATCGCCCAAGCTAAAATACCGATATAGTTTGCATTAAAAATTGCTTTTACCGGGTTATCAACGATGTTCAACAGTAAACCTTTAAGGACCTCTGTCACACCACCAGGAGCCGTTACTTCCTCAACTCCCTTTGTCAGTGTCAAACCTACGGGAAACATAAAACTTACAATTACTGCAATTAAACCTGCTAAAAAAGTTCCTAAAAGATATAGAATAATAACAGATTTCATATTTGTTTGTTGACCACTCTTATGTTGAGCGATGGCTGACATAACTAAGAACAATACCAAAACAGGTGCAATAGCTTTTAGAGCTCCTACGAATAAAGAGCCTAATATGGTAACAGGTTTTGCTACCTCTGGAATTGTAATAGCCAAGATAATACCAATAATCAAACCTATAGCTATTTGTTTTACCAGACTGATTTGATTCCACTTTTTCATCAGATTTGTCATTGAAGTTCTCCCCCTTGTGAAAATTACATCTGATCCTACTAGTTTTTCTC
>NZ_JBALMS010000089.1:843-20100 GCF_036962205.1 Bacillus sp. JJ664
AATTATTTTACAATAGACTAAAAGGACATACTTCCTGTAAACACATATTCTAGTGTCTACGTTTTTATCGTTGTTATCCCACTACTTAAACGGTTCATTATTAAAATTCTTCAATAGTTCAAGTTCAGTTTTATTCTCTAAATATATTTTTTATGTAATATATACTGGGAGCGATCTGTAAGACACTTTATCTATCTTTTCAATGTAAGACGAAGAAGAGTACTAGATATAAATCTAGTACTCTTTTTTATGTCCTATTTTTTTTACTTCAAGTATTATAAGAATACTGTCATCAAACAAAAGCATGAAATAGCTAAAATGAATCATCCATTTTCTCTTCTCATATTTTCTCTTCTTTGTAACATTCCCATTGGAATATACGTGATGATAAAAACAAAAATGGCGATGATTTCAAGATTAATATAATACATGATTCCACTACCCAAAAATGATAATATTGTTTTTGAATCGGTTGGGCTTGCTAAATAGAAAAAGTTCGTATCTAGCTGTTGATTCAAGAAAAAAACTGGTACGGCAATTATATTCACACATACATAACTAAATAAAATGGCTTTCTTAGGAACTCTGTAGCCTTCAAATAAGACAAAATACAAAACGGCCAATGGAATTGCTGAATGATGTAGGAAATATTTCAAAAAACGAAAATGAGGAAAATGGTAACCAATCTCAGGTGTAACCATACTTAAAATAGGAGGAAAAATACCAATAAAGAATAACAAGTTAAACACTTTATCACTCTTTTTGAGGAATAAGAACAGTGCTAAAATGGTACTAAGGGAACAAAGTTGAATTGGAAGATCACTCGAGTCCCATTGCTTTGTTACAATTAACCATAAATGCAAGGAAACCTCACAAAGTAGCAGCGTACTAAAAATCACCCATTTAATTGTTTTTTGGTATGGTTGTAGTGTCTTTCTGTAATACACTAAAGCGCAAAAAGTTATTAAAAATAAAATGAATGTAACAATGTGGGACAATGAAAACATTTCGAAATCACGCATTTCTGTAACAGAAAACATGATATCTCACCTCTTAAAATAATTTGAAGTGCTGTTTACTATCCATTGTATTCCATCTCCAATGAACTAAGACGCTAGCAAACTAGTACTACTGAAAAATATTACAAATAAAGAGAGAGCTAAGATTCATTATCTCACTCTCTCTCTTGGTCTCCTCACTATATCTCGCTTTAAATCATTTCAACCTTTTCTCAGATACCGCCTCACAAATAACATTGTACATAGACTCGACACCTTCTTCTGAAGCTTCAAAATGATAGGCATTTTCCCTCGTAATTCCAATACTTTCTGCTTCTTTTGCTGCATCAATGTTTGCGCCCATGAAAATAAATTCCCAATTGTATTTTTCTTGTTGATGTTTAATCAGTTCTTGTACTTTTCTATACGTAAATTCGCTACTCGCATTTTCCATTCCATCGGTCGTAATAACAAAAATTACTTTTCCCGGTCTTTCTTCTTCACTTGTTTTAGTCAATCTGTAACCAACATCTAAAATCGTCTTTCCTACTGCGTCCAATAAGGCCGTTGTACCTCTAACGAAATACTCATCTTCTGTTAACTTTGTTTTGTTCGCATGAATACCATTCCATAAAATCTCATATTGGTCATCAAAAAGCACTGCTGTTAAAATAGTTTCCCCTTTCATCTTACATTGTTTTTCAATAAATGCGTTAAATCCACCGATTGTATCACTTTCAAGTCCCGCCATTGATCCACTTCTGTCTAGTAAAAAAATGATTTCTGTTTTTTCATGATTCATTCTCATCATCCTCCTGTTTCTTGATGTTATAATAGTAACGAAATTCAATCATGAATTGGTCGCCTGTAAAGCGACATTACTAGGAGGATAAAAGATTCAAATGCTTACCGAAAAGATACTAAAAGAATTACAGGAGTATATTGATCGCCATTTACATACCTTCTCATTTCATGTATTAGAAGAATTCCAATATAGTCTCCAGGAAGAACGTATCGATCTTCACTCCATGGAATTAGAAGATTTTATAAAAAATAAACGTAAACCAACACTTAACGAGTTGTTATTTCAGTTTATTGACCAAAAAAATACGAGTGATCCAGTGATCTATAAAAAGGCGGGGATTGATCGAAAACATTTTTCAAAAATCCGCTCCAATCCAAACTATCTACCAAAGAAAAATACCATTATCGCTCTTGCCTTTGCGCTTGAACTAAATGAACTTGAATTCGAAGAACTACTAAGTACTGCCGGTTACTCATTATCAGACAGCGATACGAGCGATTTAGTCATTCAGTTCTGTTTGGAGAAAAAAATATATGATATTGATTTAGTGAATCAAGCTCTGGAATACTTCAGTCTAAAGCCATTGAATGGAATGATTAAATAAATGAGAAAAGCCCTATTCGATAAACAGAATAGGCTTTCATTTAGCTAATTCATTTTCTCCCATGTGTCTTTACCCACTATTCCATCCTCTACCAATCCCTTTTCTTTTTGAAAAGTTTTTACAGCAGTTAATGTGTTTACTCCAAAGATTCCATCTACTTTTACACCAAGTAAACGTTGGATTTGTTCAACATATCCTCCTCTAGAACCAAACTTCAATAATGCGTAAGATACAATATCATATCTAGCTAAATCATTTACTTCAATGATCTTTATCAGCTTACTAGCATAATCAGGATCAGTCGCATAACCCGCTTCTTGAATGAATTGGGCTACCATTTTATAATCCTTTTCTCCAACTACCTTCTTATATTTATTTCGATCCCAGCTAACCCCGTTTTGATATAGAGTTGCTAAATCATAAAGAGAATCATACCAGGATGGATATTTTCTAAATGCTGTTTCAACGTAATATCTTTCTTTTTTAGCATTGTATTCAGCAGTTCTCATTGTGACGGACTCACCCAAATAAGAACCCTTTACTCCAAACAAATTCTTCCCATTTATAGCCAGCCTACTTTTTCCCCAATTTGATTCAAGAATGGCTTGTGCAATTATGCTCGACGCTAAAATATTAAATTCTTTTTGAATCCGCTGTGCATGTGGCAGAATTTCATCAATGAAAGTCATCATTCATTTTCTCCTCCTAACTGTTATTTCATAATGTAAATAAGTTAGTTTGGAGGAATCTCTTGAATTTCAAGTGACTTTTTTATGAATTTACCCGCTGAAATTGAATAACAAAAAAACTGATTTCCAAAAACAGAAATCAGCTTTTTTATTCAATCATTGTTGTCTTTTTCGTTTACGTAAGAACGCTGGAATATATGAAGATTCTTCTGGCTGTTCTACGTAGCGATCGTATTCTTGTCCTTGTTCGCTACGAGTGATGCGTTGTGGTCGTTCGTATTCATGTACTCGTTCATTTCGGTTCGGTCGTTCGTATTCTTGCACACGTTCATTACGATTTGGTTGTTCATATTGATATCTGTCAAATTCTTGAACTCGTTCGTTTCGGTTGATTGGTTCATATTCATAACGATCATATTCTTGTACTTGAACCCTTTCACTACGGTTGATTGGTTCGTATTGTGTACGTTGTTCCCTTTGAAATGATCTAGAAACTTCTTCAACCCTTGGTTGTGGAGCCGTTTTGATTGGTGCATCCTTTTGCTCCGTGAATCCTGTGGCAATGACAGTTACAATAATTTCATCTTTTAAGTTTTCATCAATAACCGAACCAAAAATCATATTTAATTCCTCGTGAGAAGCAGATGCAACGATATCTGCCGCCTCTTGTACTTCAAACAGACTTAAATTGTGACCGCCAGTGATGTTCATGATGACACCGTGTGCGCCATTAATCGATGTTTCTAGTAATGGGCTATTAAGTGCTTTCTTAGCCGCTTCAATCGCACGACCATCACCTTTAGCAATACCAATTCCCATTAAGGCTGTCCCTTTATGTGACATGACTGTTTTCACATCAGCAAAATCCAGGTTGATTAATCCTGGTACAGCAATTAAATCGGAAATCCCTTGTACCCCTTGGCGAAGTACATTATCCGCTTCACGGAACGCTTCAAGCATCGGTGTCTTTTTATCTACTAGCTCTAATAAGCGATCGTTCGGAATAATAATTAGCGTATCCACCGCATCTCTTAGTGCTTTAATGCCACCCTCTGCGTTTGTTGCACGCTTCTTGCCTTCAAATTTAAATGGACGTGTGACAACCCCGATTGTTAGTGCACCTAGATTACGGGCAATTTTCGCAATTGCTGGAGCTGCACCAGTGCCTGTACCACCGCCCATTCCAGCCGTTACGAATACCATGTCTGCGCCTGCTAATACTTCTTCAATTTGATCTTTACTTTCTTCTACAGCTCGTTTTCCTATTTCTGGATTTGCACCTGCGCCTAACCCTCTTGTTAAGGAAGCACCGATTTGCATTGTAATACTAGCTTTTGATTGTTTAAGCGCTTGGGCATCTGTATTAAAAGCAATAAATTCTACGCCCTCTACTCCATCTTCTATCATTCGATTCACGGCGTTGTTTCCCCCGCCGCCAACACCAATGACCTTTATTTTCGCTAATTGTTCTATATTTGCATCAAATTCAAACATGATTATTCCTCCTTGTCTTTCAAATCCCATTGGTTTACGCTAACCAAGTTTGACTGAAGAACCCCTCATATGTATCGAACCTTTTATCTTTTTATATGTATTTTAGTAGAATAGGAGACTGACTGACAGATCGAGTAACTTTTTGATAATCTAATATACTAAACTTTAAAGTACATCAATTAAATAAGAGAATAGCTTAAAAAGCTCATGTAGATTCCATTACAAGGAGTTCATTAAAAGTTACGAAGCAAGCTCCCTACTCTAGTAAGTACTCCCCCCTTATTATAAAGTTATTTTAAAGTGTTTAGTAGGATAATTGATATTTCATTTTGTGATGTAATTGCATGAATTTCACGAATATCATTACGTAAAGCAAATGAAACGATAATGTTTGATACAGAGTTTTAATAATTAATAAACCTTTTTAATACTCCCCTTTATTTGAGTAATATCGGTGAATATTTCCATACCAACATGATTTATGGCATTTTACTTCGTTACTACCTTTACAATTGATTAAACGGTGCGATTGGAGGTATTAGTTGAATTTTTCTGTTCGGATAGATTTTTTCAATAACGGTTGATTGTAATAATCTTTTTATTTCCATTGCAGGTAAATCCATTGATACACCATTGAGGGCAGCCTTATACGTATGTCTGATAGAATACGGAATTTGGTGATCATCTAGCAAAGTCTTCAGTTCTTTCTGAAACATTTCATGACTTTCCTCAACCTGCTTTGTTGCTTCTTCCAATGTTAACTGCTTTCCCGCTGCTTCAGCTTCCAAAACAGCGATTTTTGCTGGCTTTGTTTTAAATTCAATGATAATTGAAACGAACTGATTACTAGAAAGGTCAATCGACGGATCTACATAGAAAGAACTACTCATCGTATCTTTAACCACCTTCTCTTCATTTATCAAATCATACTTAAAAAAAGTACGCTCATTCCAATTACAAAAGTTAGATAGAATTGTTACAAATAAAATGCATTCTCTATAATACTTCTTCATATTTATGACAACTCCTTTTAGTTTGAAATGCACCAATTGAATTATATTTTCATCTAATTTTTAGTACCTGATAGATTCACGCTATCTCAACTAATTCCGACAATTTTATGGCATTCATCAATACTTCACAATGATTTAATAATGATTAAAACAACAGAAATAAAGCTTGTGCTAATCTAAAAAGACATCAAACTGCATCTTCTGGATCTAACCGGTCTTATACTTATGATTAATGTACACTAAATTACAAAAAATATAAGTCGCGAACTAGCTGTAATGAAACTGCGCCCTTCTTTAAAAGCAGAATACAGACATTCTATTCGTAATTACAATTTATTTTTGGTATGATTTAACAATATTTTTAATTTATAGGAGGATTGTTCATATGAATTCTTTAAATGGAAAAACCGCAATCATTACGGGAGCAGGTAGAGGGATTGGCCGAGCAACTGCCATCGCATTAGCTAAAGAAGGTGTTCATCTAGGATTGATTGGCTTAAACATGTCTAATCTTGAGAAGGTGGCTGATGAACTTTCACAGTATGATGTAAATGTTTCTGCTGCAGTAGCAGATGTAACTGACCTAGAATCTGTTACGCATGCTGTTGAACATATCAAAACAGATCTTGGTTCAATTGATATTTTGATCAATAATGCAGGTGTTGCTAAATTTGGAGGATTTCTTGAATTAACGCCTGAGGAATGGGAAAAAATCATCCAAGTTAACTTAATGGGTGTATATAATGTAACCAGAATAGTACTTCCAGGTATGATTGAGCAGAAATCTGGTGATATTATCAATATCGCTTCATCTGCTGGTCAAAAAGGTGCTCCGGTTACAAGTGCATACAGTGCTTCTAAATTCGCTGTTTTAGGTCTTACTGAATCACTTATGCTTGAAGTAAGAAAGCATAATATCCGTGTAACGGCTTTAACACCTAGTACGGTAATAACAGATTTGGCAATTGATACAAATCTTGTTAAAGGTAATGAAGAAAGCGTTATGCACCCTGAAGATTTAGCTGAATTAATCGTTTCTAGTTTAAAACTTAATCGTAGAGTTTTTGTAAAAACAGCTGGGCTTTGGTCAACAAATCCATAAGCATCTTTGGCCATTGAAATCATGAATTTTTCTATTCATTGATAGGTGAAGTTTAACCAATTATTGTAAAAAATTAAAAGCGATTTGCTTATCTTGACAATAACTGGTAATATTAAGATATTAATTCGTGTGCAGAGCACACAAGGAGGCTTTTTTAAATGGAACATGGTAAAGTAAAATGGTTTAATGCAGAAAAAGGTTTTGGATTTATCGAGCGCGAAAACGGAGACGATGTATTCGTACATTTCTCAGCTATTCAAACTGATGGATTCAAATCTTTAGACGAAGGCCAAGCTGTAACTTTCGAAGTTGAGCAAGGTCAACGTGGCCCACAAGCTACAAACGTTCAAAAAGCATAATATTGAACCAAAAAATAGTCAGAACCTTTATAGGTTCTGACTTTGTTTATTTATATCGAACAAATCACCTCACCAATACTCCGCAATTAGAAAAGGTGCAAAATTGTTTGCCACCGTAAAGCATTTTCTTTCCCCTTATGTTTACTAGCAAAAACACTTACTCACTTGTAAATTTTCCATAAACACGAAATAATCCATAAGTACGGGTCAAAATTCCGCCATATCAAAAAACTAGTAAAGGTTTATCTAAACACTTTAAAGAATAAAATAAATTAGAAGAATTATATTGGGGGAACAACTGATGAAAGAAACCGAAATTCAAGCTTTTAAAAAACAACATCCCTTATTAAACGATCTCATTTCCCTGCAGGAAGTATTTTGGGTGAATCCGAATATTGAATCATTTCAAACAGCAATTAAAAAATCCCCGCTCACACAAGAGAATGTAAAAGATGCAGAAGATCGTTTACTAAGATTTGCGCCATATATTAAAAAAGCCTTTCCTGAAACAGAAAAATCAGATGGGATTATCGAGTCTCCACTAGTTAAAATCCCTTCAATGAAAACATCATTAGAACGAACATATGAACAACAGATATTTGGTGAATTATTACTAAAGTGTGATAGCCACCTTCCTATTTCAGGATCGATTAAAGCTAGAGGTGGCATTTATGAAGTTCTCAAAACTGCTGAATCACTAGCCTTACAACATGGCATGTTAACAATTGATGAAGATTATTCGATTTTACATAGTGATAAGTTCCGTCATTTCTTTTCACAATTTTCTATTGCAGTAGGCTCCACTGGAAATCTTGGACTTAGTATTGGCATCATTAGTGCACAATTAGGTTTTAAAGTGACAGTACATATGTCAGCCGATGCGAAGCAATGGAAAAAAGACTTACTTAGGAGTAAACGGGTTGAAGTCATTGAATATGAGGCAGATTATAGCAAAGCCGTTGAAGAAGGTAGACTTCAGGCAGCAAATGATCCAACATGTCATTTTATTGATGATGAAAATTCCCATGATCTCTTTTTAGGATATGCAGTAGCAGCTTCTCGATTAAAACAGCAATTAGAAGCGTTACAAGTGAAAGTAGATCAAGATCATCCTTTATTTGTGTATCTTCCATGTGGAGTCGGCGGTGGCCCTGGTGGCGTCGCATTTGGATTAAAATTGATGTTCCAAGACAATGTACATTGCTTCTTTGCAGAGCCGACTCATTCACCGTGTATGCTACTTGGTTTGATGACAGATTTACACGATCAAATTTCAGTACAAGATGTCGGCATCGATAATATCACTGCAGCCGATGGACTTGCAGTTGGTAGAGCATCTGGTTTTGTCGGACAAACAATCGAACCATTCTTAAGTGGGAATTATACAGTAAGTGATGAACAATTATATTTATTACTAAAAGAACTTCTAGATACAGAAAATATCTTTTTAGAACCTTCTGCTCTAGCAGGTATGATTGGTCCAGTAAAATTATGTAATGAAAATACGGACTATATACTTAAACTTAATCTAACAGAAAAAATGGAGAATGCGACCCATATTATATGGGGAACTGGTGGCAGTATGGTTCCTAAGGAAGAAATGGAATTATATATTCAAACAGGCTCAACTTTAGCAAGTCAAAAATAATCTCAAATTAAAAAAACTTACTTTAAAACATTATGAAACCAATATCTCTCGTCAATACTCATAAGAAGAATATGAATATTGGCGGAGGTATAAACAATATGAATTGGTACAATGGAACCTATACATGTGGACACCCGGGGAAAATTAAGCTAGATGATCAATTAGTCTTTAATGAATTTTATGTTGAAAAGATTTTTTTGAAAAAATGTTACGATTGTAGAAATGCAGAATTTGAGAATTATAAACAGAAAAAAAATGACTATTCAATGCAAATCTCAAATGAAATGGGCTTACCTGCTTTGATTGGTAGCGAAAAACAAATAGCCTGGGCCACGACATTACGTGTAGATTTTATTAAGCAATTAGAAGACGAAGAAAAAGAACTACTTTTATATAAAAATATACTGAGTACTGGGACATACAAAAACCAACCACGGATGGCTTCTAAAATAGCATTTGCAGAGAAATTAATTAACGAATTAAAAGTGGCGATCACATCCGAAAAAGAGGCAAAGACCTTTATTGAAATGAGAGATAAATTAGGAAACGGTATCGTAAACGGTATTCTTCACAAGAATAATTTATTTCAATGGATTTGGAAAAACGCTGTATCTGAAGAAGTAACCGAATTTGCACTTTCATTAGAACTGTGTACGAGAGAAGATTTAACTTCATAAAAATCATCAAACTAAAAAGAGAAACCTATAATCAGGTTTCTCTTTTTCTATCCTTATAATTGATCCATCGTAACTGAAAACACATAACTTTGATAACGATCGCAGCCTACATAATTATAGCGCTTACCATCCTTTGCGAATGACTTGCCTTCGTCTTGAAACCCTAAATCATGCAAAACATCTAGAATTGAACCCTCTTCATAGTCTTTTCTTACCTCGAATTCGATACTCAAGTGCTCACCCTCTTTTAATGTTTTTTAATTTAGTTTGTATCAGTTCGAAATAATCTATTCACTTTTTAACAAAGGAATTTCTTGAATCACCATCAAAAAAATCCTACTGGGAGAATAAATCCAGTAGGACTTTTAAATCGCGAGGTTACGAACTCTCTGTTTACTCTTTATCTAAAAGTTTTTCAAGTCGCTCTATTCTCTTTTCAAGCTCATTTTTTTCCGATCTCGATTTTGTGCATCCCCATTTCGAATACCTTTCATTAGAAAATAGACTGCTACTATGATAATTAGACAAAATCCAATAACTTCAAATAGTGTAGTTAAATAGTCTAATTCGACTCCCGGTTCCAATGTATTGCCTTCGAATTTCACAATGATGTAATTTTTTAATAAATACTTTTAGCTTAAATGTCCTCTTCAACTAAACTCATTCATTAGTTGCATCGTAAATGATAACAAACTTACTTCAACTTTATATTTGTCTAATCAGTTACCCTTCCACATAAGTCACTTTTAATCTTTATCTACATTAAATGCCCTAGAAACTTAATCTGTACTAATAGAACCGCTCTCATCATATTTTTATAGAAGAAAAACAGATAAAGGAGGTGTATCGTTGATGCAAAAAGTGAAGGTTCGTTTACGTCCCCTTGTCAGTAAGATTAATTTGCCGACTGTATTGAAAACAACTATTCTTCCAGGTGAATCGATTGAAAGATTATTTATTGCAACCCAGGTGGGAGAGATCTTTTACATAGGCAATGGAGATATCAGGACTTTTTTAGATATTCGTCCGCTTGTATTGAAATTAGGAGCTGATGGCGGTTATGATGAACGCGGATTGCTAGGACTAGCGTTTCACCCTAATTTTTATCAAAATGGTCTGTTTTATCTTCATTATTCGGTAGCCGGATCTCAAGGTCCAGGTGCTCCTCATAAAACCTTTAAACCTAATCCATGTGACCCAAAAACTTTAAACCTAAAATGGGAGAATAGAGAAACTCAATATGATCATATTGATACAGTTGAGGAATGGGTTTTACAATCTAATGCACAGCCACAAAAAAGACGAACATTGCTGAACTTAAAAAGGCCATTTTCTAACCATAATGGCTTTAATAGCTTAAATTTTTCACCTGAAACAGGGAGACTTGTTTTAACAACCGGTGATGGTGGTTCAGGCTTTGATCCATTTAACTTAAGCCAGGATCATCTCGAAATCGCAGGTAAAATCATTGAAATTGATGTAGGACAGCATACAAACGTCAATTCCCCACCCATTGTCACACGATTTAATGAACTGCCCACAACAATCCAACAAACACTCTTTGTAATGGCCAAAGGGGTTCGCAATATACCAGGCATTTCATTTCAGAAGGTTTCTCAGCAATATATTAAATTTGCAGGTAATGTCGGTCAGAATTTAGTCGAGTCGATTTTTTCATTTGTTCAATATAAACCAATACCCGTTCCTCAGCTTATTCAAGCTTCATCCATGAATGCTGAACTGAATGAAGAGGGTTTTATTAACTTTGGATGGCGAGGCTGGGAAGGTGCGTTACCTACTTCGTTTATCAGACCCTGCAAGGATCAACCGAAATTAGATGAGAAAATAATTGCTTATTACAATGAAACCGTATCGCTTTCTGGTAGACGACTTCAGCCTTTAACTAGTTACTTTCATAAAGAATCAAGGCCCGATAAATTTGAAGGAATTGCACTAACAGGAGTCCAGCCGTATATGGGAAATGGAATCCCTGGTTTAACTGGTAGCGTTGTGTTTACAGATTTGGCCCAAAAATCTCATGGTGTTCTAGCTTATACAAAAGTAAGACCTGATGGGAAACAAAGTGATTTTAGTGTGATTCAAATCGAATATGATTTTGGAGCTCAATCATCATATTATGTTAGTTTAGGTACAAATCTGAATCAAACCAGTTTATATTTAGGGGTTTATGCCTCAATGAAAGTGACTGATTATAACAAAGGAACTATTTTTGAAATTATTCAATGAATAAATAAAAATGACCACGGGCGTAATTTAGCTCCCGAGGTTTATTTAATTTTTATGTAATAAAATCTGTACCAATTATCCCCACTACGTTCTTCCCGAGTTTGAAGATTAGTTAATAAAAATCATCTTTATTCTATTAAAAATGATCAAACCTATTTCAACCCACAACCAGCTATATAGTAAAGCAAAGAATAAGATACTTCCAGTTGTAAAAATTGAAAAGTAATCAGAAACCCCTGGACCTAAAACTGGAAAGTGAAAAACAAATAATAGACTCATAATGCCTAAAAATAATAGAATTGCACCAGTTGCAATAATACTCACTCTCTTCTTAAAGAAGTAAAAAGATGCCCCAATCCCTAGTCCCAACAAACCTGTTGTAAAAGGAAATACCAGTAGTTCCGTGGGTTGTAGGATACATAATAATAAAATGGTCAAAAAATAACACTTTATCCCAGATGAAACGGAAAACATCGAACATAATAAAATAGGAGCAGTAGCGAGTGGACTTAAAAATAATCCAATCCCTGGTAAATAGCCACCTGCAGCCTGCAAAATTGCTGCAATACAGGCAAACATAGACACTATTATGAAATTCACCGTACTTTTATGTTTTTGAAATATGGTTTGAATCAATCGAACCTCATTAGAAATATCTTTTAAAAAATACACCTTTCCACCTCATTAATAAAGCACACATTTTGATATTCACTATTTATATGAGATGAATCCAATAGAAATACTTTATTCATCAATATACTCTAGAAAAGTTAATCTAAAAAATTCTTAATTGTGGAGTTTCATAATGCACTAACTCTCAGGATTGTAGTGAAAGAAAAATAAATACCAGCTTTTTTGTCATTTTGACAAAGAAGATGGTATTTAAAAGAATCTATATCAGGATAACTTTTTGAAGATCAGTGACCACCTAAAGCTTCAAAAAAGTTATAAAATCCCACAAAAATGATCTAATAATTTGAATAGGCCAAAAAGTTGTTAGGACATACCTACTTTGTCCTATGCTTCTCCAAATATTATTAGCCGATTTTTGCTACTAATTGTGCTAATAATTGAATTGCAGCTTGGATGACTACCTCAAGTTGCAGTTCAGTTTGTGTTACTACAATTCCATCTGAATTTTCAATTCTAACTGATTGTGCTTGTAATTGAAGATTTTCTAAAGATTGAGAAACTCTTTGTAATTGACTAACTCTTGGATCATCACCAAATAAAATAATCACAGCCTCAATTGCAGCTTGTAATGATGCTTGTACTAAAACTAAGCCTTGAGCTTCAGTCTGAGTAACTGCAATGTTGTGTGAATCGCGAATTACTAATCTTTGTAATTCTGCTTGTGCGTTTTCTATTGCATTAGAAGTTCTTTGTACGGAACGGATTGGTAAGAGTGCCATGTAAATCACCTCCTTAATATTTAATATAACTTATTCAAAATATTAAAAAGTAGATTGGACAAGTCTCCTAGTACATATATGGAAATTTAATAGAATTAGCAAATCACGCGGTATTATGGGGGGTATCTTATGAATGCAAATAACACAAGTTTTAATTGAACTATTACACTAGTAAAATCGTTAATTTTTAAATTGATATTAATCTTTTTCATTAAGAATCAAGTCAGTAAAACAGAACCTAGTTTCACCTGTATATGCATCCGCTGATAACTTTACTTCTCCTACAAGAAATTCTATAGGCATTTTAAAAATGGGACCATCAAAAACAAAAGAGTGGTATTCTCCATTTTCGCCACAAGGGTCAACCCCATCAGGAAGTTCTTCAATCAATTGAGCAGTTATTTCTTTACCAGAAAATTCTTCTGGTAATCTTGTTAAATCAACACAAGTAATAATCGTTTTATAGCCTAGAGACAAAAATCGATTAAGTACATTTGTCGTACCTTCTTCCCACAATGGAAAGATTGGATTGATTTCTAATGGCTTAAGCATTTCCTCACGATACTTACGTACATCTTCAAGAAATAAATCTCCAAAAGCAATATGATCAATCCCTTGCTGCTTTAACTCTGTATTTACTTGGATCATGATCTCTTGATACGTTTCATTAGAACAATTTTCTGGAATCCATATCTTTCGGAGAGGTAGTCCAATAGATTTTGCTTGAGCTTCTAATAACTCAACCCTAACCCCATGAATACTCGTCCGATTAAAACCCTCTGTTACAGATGCAATAAGCACTACTACCTCATACTCATGAGAGTGCAACAGATCATGCAACGCCAATGTTGAATCTTTACCACTAAAAGATACTGCTACTTTTTTCTTAACGATTGCGAACTCCTCCTACTTTCTTACTTTTCCTTTCAAATGTATTATATGATTAAATTCTTTGAATTTAGAAAAAGTCCTTGTACAACTTTACTGCCTTATAACATAACTATTTAAAGTAATATGCTCTGTTAACGTTAAGTGTTGATTCTTCAGGTTAGGCTAAAATGGGAGGATTACATGACCAAATGGCGAATCATAGTAGAAATAACAAAGTTAACGTTACAGGAGGCAAAAACAATGTTAAAACTATTCGAATATAACTGGCAAGTCCGCAATGACTGGTTTGACTGGTGTGAAACAGTGAGCGAGGAAGAATTGTTGAAAAAACGAAATGGCGGTATAGGCTATATTCTACCAACGCTCTATCATATTGTGGCGGTTGAGTATGGTTGGATTTGCGGTGGGATACAAGAAAAATCTATTTATATTCCACCGTTCGAAGAAGTAACAAGCCTGCAGCAAATAAAAGATTTTTCCGTTCGTTGCCACGGTGAACTTGCTCCATTTGTCTATGATTGGAACGATAGCCTTGAAGATCGCATCATGATTGATATCTTGGATAATGGAAAACAGGAAGCTCATAAATATGGTGAAGTAATGCGACACGTTATCGTCCATGAAATCCACCATATCGGTCAATTATCTATCTGGTCACGAGAAATTGGAAAAAAGCCAGTTACTGCAAATTTGGTTGGCAGGGGTTTATTCGATATTTAAAGACTTGACTAACGGTGAACGATAATTGGTAATGTTTTTTGTTCGAAAATATAATGAACAAAAATCCTTTCTTATTAAGAAGGATCTTTGTTTTTCTTGTTCTACTAAAGTTATGTAAGTTGTATTAAACATAGTTTAATAATCAGTGTCTCTTTATGAAGTTCAACATTTCGTTAAAAGCATTTTGGTACGATTCTTCATTGAATTTTGTAGAGTATGGATCACTAAATCCGTGCTGGCCAAAGTATGTATATATTTCTATATTCTTAATTTGTAAATTAGAAATTAACTCATCAACACTAAAGGATCGTTCCTCTTGAGGAAAGAATAATATTGTAGGGCATCTTGGCACTAGTTGTGTGTAACTCCTAATTCTCGAACCATAATATCCCACAACCCCATCAAGACATTCTTCCTCACCACATAACCAAGCAACAGTTGCTCCAACACTAAATCCAATAATGTAAATTTTCTGGTATTTATCTTTAACATCTACTAATAAATTCTTTATTTTTTGAGTAGCATCTGAAAAGCCTACATTTTCCATAAAATTGAGATAAGCAATCTCCTCTTCCGAATATTCAAATGCTTGTTCACGTTCTAATAAGTTCGGACAGATTACATCAAAATCTTGAGTTGATAATAGCTCACAAAAATTCCTTATATGTAGGTTAATACCATAGATTTCGTGTAACACAATAATCAATTTATCTGATTTTTTCAGTATCTGATGCATTTTTATCCCCCTTAAAAGTGAATCTACAATATATAATTATATCATTTTACATTCAGCTGAAATGAACGAAACTGACAAACTACTACTAACAGTTCGTAATGAACTAAGATATTTCCAATAAAAAAATCGACTAAACAGTCGACCATTTGTACAAAAAACGAATGCATTAGTTGTAAATACATTAAAGACCATTCTTACAATACCAATTGGAATTACAGTTGGCTTAGTTCTAGTAAAATATTTAATCCTTTTTTTAATTCTTCCAATGACGCGTAAGCATATGAAAGACGGATATGGTGTAAATCTCTTGGTTCGTAAATATACCCTGGATTTATCAATATATTTTGATTCAGTAATTTTAGAAATAAAGTCTTATTTACAATAGGATTATGAAACCTGAGCCATATATAGAAACCACCTTCAGACTTTTTCCATGAAGCTATTTTTCTAAATTCCTTTTCTAAAATGTCTTCTACATATTTAGCTCTTCTTTGCAGTTGTTCACGAAGGTGGACAAGATGCTTTTCATATAAACCGCTTGAGATCCAATGTGAAACGATTTCCTGAGAAAAGGCACTTGAGCCATAATCCGTTTGCATTTTGATATCAGCTAATCGTTCAATTACAGGTGAAGGTGCAACAACCCAACCAATTCTTAATCCTGGACTTAATGTTTTGGAGACACTGCCTATATAAAGAACTTGTCCTGTTGTATCAAGCGATTTGATAGCAGGTGAAGATGATTCAAATAGCAATTCGTGATACACATCATCTTCAATAATAGGGATTTGTAGCTCTTTGCATGTATTGAATAGATTTTCCTTTTCTTTCAACGACCAATTATAGCCTGTTGGATTGTTTAGTGTTGGAACACAATAAAATAAAGATTGCCTCTTACCTTTAAGTGCCCGTAGATTATCTGTTAATTGTTGATCTCTTGAAACTGAAATCATTCGCATACCATTAGATTGAAAGGGATGTACAGAATTTAAATATGAAGATTGTTCTTGGAATAAAATTGATCCCTCTTCCAATAATCCCACTGCAATTAATTGAAGTGCTTGAAGTGCACCTGAAACAATTAAAATGTTCTCTGGTGCTGTTTCAATACCACGTTTTTTTAAATAATTACATAAAATTCCCCGAAGCTTTTCACTTCCTTGCGGTGATGAATAGCCAATTGCTTTTGAATCTAATGAAATCTTTTTTAACGAATCTTCAATTTGTTTAGTTGGTAGTAATTCAGGTGATAATTCACCTGTTCCAAGGCGGATGACATGATCCATTTGCTCATATTCATTTATGAGTTGGATCGTATGATAGTTTGGTTTATGAATACTGGATTCGATGTGTTTCTGCCAATTTGGTTGAGATTTGCTCAAAAGTACATTCCACGAATTATTAGCCACAAATACCCCTGAACCCACTTTTGATTCAATCAAACCATCTGCTCTTAACTCATCAAGGGCAAGTTGAACTGTACTGCGGTTCACATTAAATTGTGTTGCTAATTGGCGTTGTGTTGGAAGCTTTGTGCCAATTGACCAATCCCCTCGCTCAATACACGATTTTATCCAATCTACAATTTGCTCTTGAACAGTCAAATGAGAATCACGATTTGGTTTCCATTTCATCTAATCCCCCCTAAATTGGGTGGATAAAAAACCATCCAATTGGTTGTTTTTCTTTTAGTTTTATCATAGTACGATGGTAATTGAAAGGGAGTTGATTTAGATGGAAGCTATACTTCATGGACTAATATTAGCATTCGGACTCATTTTACCTTTAGGGGTACAGAATGTATTTATATTTTCACAAGGTGCCACACAACCAAAACTAATTCGTGCACTTCCTGCGACTGTTACAGCTGCGGTATGTGATACTTTTTTAATTCTTTTAGCTGTTTTTGGACTTTCCACGATTGTTCTACAATTTGAATGGCTAAGAATTAGCCTAATGATTACTGGTATATTATTTTTACTTTACATGGGATCTGTTATTTGGAGGTCTAAACCCTCAACAAGTGAAACAAATGGGGCATTACCTAGCCGTCAGCAAATCATTTTTGCTTTATCAGTTTCCTTATTAAACCCCCATGCAATCTTAGATACAGTAGGTGTTATTGGAACAAGTGCATTAAAATATGTCGGAAAAGAACAACTTTTCTTCACTATCGCCTGTATTACAGTATCTTGGATTTGGTTTGTAGGATTAACAATTGCGGGATCAGTCATGAAGAAGGTAGATAGTACAGGAGGTTTAATGAACATATTTAACAAATGTTCCGCTCTGTTTATTTGGGGAACTGCCATTTATCTATTAATTGGATTAACTTAACATACATTAGAGGATAATCGAATAATGATTATCCTCTTCTATTTGTAGTTGACTAACGTATCCATTAGTTCGTTCTTATTTAGGTTATTTTTTGAAACAGATAAAGAATTATTTGTTATTAAAATTTATATTTACCAATGCAAAGAAACTTAAAGCATGTCCTAAAATTCACTTCAAATTATAACTGATATACTATTTTATCTCTAATATTTAATTAACTTAAGTAGTTGTTTTTCATTAAAAATTTGAACCGTTGAACTAGTACCTATTCTTGTTGCACCTGCTTCAACCATTGCTTTGATATCCTCAATGCTACGAACGCCGCCCGAAGCCTTTACCCCAACAGATTTTCCAACCGTTTCTCTCATTAGGTCAACATCTTTAAGTATTGCTCCATATAGAGAGAACCCAGTCGATGTCTTTACGTAGTCGGCACCTGCTTTTACTGATAATTCACATGCTAATTGAATCTCTTGATCTGTTAAAAGACACGCCTCGATTATAACCTTAACTAGAGCTTTACCTTTCGCAGCATCTACTACTGCTTTAATATCTTTTTCGACTAGATCATAATTTTCACTTTTAAGTGCGCCTATATTTATGACCATATCTATTTCTGTAGCCCCATTTTCAATGGCATTTTTCGTTTCAAATACTTTGGTTTCTATTGTATTAGCACCTAAAGGAAATCCGATTACTGTACACACGTTAATCTCCGAGAGACTTAAGAGTTTTGAAGCAAATTTTACCCAAGTAGGATTTACAACCACTGAAGCAAAACCATATTCCATAGCTTCATAACATAACCTAATAATTGCTGTTTCATCAGTCTCGGGTGCTAGTAATGTATGATCAATAATATTTGCATATTCCATGTTTTTCTCCACCTTTTCAAATAGTTTGTTTTTTATTCTAAGTTGCTCCACTATTTATGATATAGTCTTGAAAATTCGCTTAGTATATATAGCAAGTGGAATGTATTTAAAGTGAAAGATAATTGCCGATCATTTCACAAATAATATTTTTTTACGTAATAAAATTCGTGACTGATGCCACAATTTCATTATAAATATCCATTAAAAATTTAGACCATCCAATACCTCAGTTTTTTTCCCCATCCATTCATCTATTTGATAAATAAAAAAAGAATCATGATAAATTCATGATTCTAATTTTTCAATAGAATTTGAGTGCTTCCATGAAAGCTAAGTCTAACTGATTTTTACAATTCCAATAGAGCCATAAATGAATTTCCCATGGCTCTCACATTAACATGATAGATACTTTAAACATTAATAGAAGGAATATTTTATATTAGTCGCATTCGAATACATTATATGAGAATCCCATTACGGACTTATTTATATCGATAAGACTACTCATTTCAACCTTATGCGAGACTATCAAAAAATCTTCATTTTTCTAGATAGAAATTGTTTTTCTCTTATGGAGAATCTGAGCATCGTTAAGTGAAAATCAATTGTGAATCATTTCACCAAATTACATTGCTGCATTATTTATCGTT
>NZ_JBALMS010000089.1:20173-20403 GCF_036962205.1 Bacillus sp. JJ664
CCACTTTTTAAATAAATTAACCATCCACTTTTGGTTTCACATTAGTAAATTAATGAATTAAATGCATCAGAAAATCTTTTTATGCCATCGTCAATTGATTTTTCACATTCTCTTGCATATGTAAACCGAACATAATTCTTCTTAGAGCCCATTGTAGATCCTGGTGCGTATAATACACCTCTTTTGATTGATTCTTCTAGTAATTGTGTCTCATTTATTTCTTTATTCAA
>NZ_JBALMS010000090.1:0-5292 GCF_036962205.1 Bacillus sp. JJ664
ATAAAATATCAGCTTAACCTAAATGAAAAAAGATTTACTACTTTATGTTTACAAAAACGAAATTTGGAACTAAACAAAAGTTTTATTATACCATAGAAGGGTATAGTATGTCGTTGATTTGTTTTGTGTAAAAATTATTTTAGGTTAAATAATCAATTTTAATTTACAAAAACAAATTAAGGAACTAAAATGAAGATATTAACATACCGTAGTAGGGTATAGTATATAAGATTGGAAAATATTTTATAATTACTCAATTTTAGAATCTACTTTGAAAATCATGACGATACTGTACATTATCATAAATAATTCATGAAAATACAGGAGGTGAGATGAAGGTTGGGAAATTTAAATAATTTGAATAAAATAACAATAGCTGTGAACGGTGGTATTAGTTTTGGGGCAAAGTTGAATGCTAAACAATTACTTATGATTGCAAAATATATTGGAGAAGATGAATTAGAATTAACGACTTTTCAACAATTATATATAGAAATACCTGAAGTACAACAAGATGAAATTATTAATGAATTTAAAAGTGTAGGTCTTCATTGTTATCCCGTTGGGAATGTTGTGAAAAGCTTACGAACTTGTCATTTTTGTAAAGGAGAAATTGAGGAAGGAATGCCTGTGGCTAAGGAATTAAATGAACGAATTGCTGGAAGAGAGGTTCCTTTCGCTCTTCGGGCAGCATATACTGGTTGTCCTATAGGTTGTGGTGAGCCATTAATGAATGACATAGGAATTATGAAAATAAAAGAACACTATAATTTCTATATTGGTGGAAAATCTAAAGGAAAAGATGCTGAAGTAGGGGTATTACTCTACGAAAGTCTTGATCCTGAACAATTGTATTATTATGTTGATAGGTTTTTAGATGTATACAGTCAAGAAGGGAAAAAAAGAGAATCTGTAAACAAATTTGTTAAAAGAATAGGAGTAGAAGAATTAAAGAAAAAAATTGGATAAAATAAGATATTAAAAGTTTAAAGTAGTATCCTCTTTACTTAATAATGGGTTATATTAGAAATAAAATTAAAGGGGATTGAAAAATGACATTAAATAATGAAAACTCAATTGAAAATGAAGAATGTTGTTCAACCGAGGGTGAGAGAAAAAGTCATCACTCAGAAAAAACAAAACAAAATTTAATTACTAGGCTAAATCGGGTAGAAGGGCAAGTTCGAGGAATTAAAGGACTAATTGAAAAAGACACTTACTGTGATGATGTCATCACTCAAATTGCTGCTACACAAGCAGCATTAAATAGTGTAGCAAAATTGTTATTAGAGGGTCATATGAAAAGCTGTGTTCTTGAAAGAATTCAAGAAGGCGATACAGCTGTAATAGATGAAGTTTTGGTTACATTTCAAAAATTAATGAAAAAATAGGAGAGTTGGAAATTATGGAAAATACAACTTTACATGTAGAAGGCATGTCTTGTGGACATTGCATAAATGCGATTGAAGGCAGTGTAGGTAAGTTAAATGGAGTAAAACAAGTTAAAGTTAACTTAGAATCTAGTACTGTGAACGTTGAATTCAATCATAATGAAGTTACTTTAGCTACCATTAAAGAAACAATTGATGAACAAGGTTACGATGTAAAATAATTTTTAAAGAGCGTGCTAATAAGAGCACGATTTCTTTTAATTAATAATATACCCTATACCGGTATAAGGAGTGGTTAGTTATGAGTGATAAAATTCAAGAAACGAATTATCAAATATCAGGAATGACTTGTGCTGCATGTGCGATTCGAATCGAAAAAGGTTTGAATAAACTAGAAGGTGTCAAAGAAGCAAATGTAAATTTAGCTTTAGAAAAGGCCTCAATTAAATTTAAACCTGAAAATGTAGACCATCAAGCAATTCAAAAGAAAATCAAGGATCTTGGCTATGAAGTAGTGACTGAAAAAGTTGAGTTTGACATTGTTGGAATGACTTGTGCTGCTTGTGCAACAAGGATTGAAAAAGGATTATCAAAACTTGATGGAGTCATACAGTCAAATGTAAATCTTGCTCTTGAAAAAGCTTCAGTTGAATACATTCCTAATCTTGTATCACCTAACGACATGATTAACAAAGTCAGTAAATTAGGTTACCAAGCGACAGTGAAAGACGAGGAAAATCAAGCAGAAACAAAAAATCATCGAGAGAGAGAGATTGAAACACAAAAAGGGAAATTAATTTTCTCTGCTATTTTATCTATACCATTATTATGGGCAATGGCAGGTCATTTCAGCTTCACAAGTTTTATCTATTTACCAGAAATGTTTATGAACCCATGGTTTCAACTAGCATTAGCAGCACCAGTTCAATTTATCATTGGAAGACAATTTTACATTGGTGCTTATAAAGCTTTAAAGAATAAAAGTGCGAATATGGATGTACTTGTTGCATTAGGTACATCTGCAGCATTTTTCTACAGTCTTTACATTTCAATTCGATCCATTGGTAGTGGAGAACATATGGTTAATCTATATTTTGAAACTAGTGCTATTTTGATTACTTTGATTATTTTAGGGAAATTATTTGAAGCAAAGGCAAAAGGAAGATCATCTGAAGCAATCAAAAAACTGATGGGACTTCAAGCAAAAACAGCAATTGTTTTTCGAGATGGAGAAGAAAAAGAAATCCCACTAGAAGAAGTAGTTGTTGGGGACATCGTTTATATCAAACCAGGTGAAAAAGTACCAGTTGATGGTGAAGTAATAGAAGGTCGATCAGCAATTGATGAATCAATGTTGACTGGAGAAAGTGTACCAGTAGATAAATCAGTTGGAGATTCTGTCATTGGTGCTACGATTAATAAAAACGGATTCGTAAAAATTAGAGCAACGAAAGTGGGAAAAGATACAGCACTTGCTCAAATTGTTAAGGTTGTTGAAGAAGCTCAAGGTTCTAAAGCACCTATTCAACGATTAGCAGATACAATTTCAGGTATTTTTGTACCGATTGTTGTTGGAATTTCAATTGTCACATTTCTGATTTGGTTTATTTGGGTGACACCAGGTAATTTTGCGGAAGCATTAGAGAAATTAATCGCTGTTTTAGTAATTGCATGTCCATGTGCTCTTGGTTTGGCTACACCAACATCGATCATGGCAGGGTCTGGACGCTCTGCTGAATATGGAATCTTATTCAAAGGTGGCGAACATTTAGAAACTACTCACCGTATTTCGACTGTTGTGCTAGATAAAACTGGAACAGTGACATATGGTCAACCTGTTCTTACGGATATCGTTACGACAGGAGAAATAGAAGAAACAGAATTTTTAATATTAGTGGGAACGGCAGAATATCCTTCTGAACATCCTTTAGCTGTTTCAATCGTAGAAGGCATTAAAGAAAAAGGTGTTACTCTTAAGAAAAATCACGAGTTTGAAGCGATACCTGGTTATGGTATAAAAGCATTGGTAGAAAATCAGGAAGTTCTAGTAGGGACAAAAAAATTACTAGAACAAAAAAACATTGCTATACCAAATGATGCGCTAGAACAAAAAAATCAGTTTGAACTAGAAGGAAAGACAGCTATGATAGTGGCTATTAATGATAAATACGCAGGTTTAATTGCAGTTGCTGATACGATTAAAGACACTTCTAAGCAAGCAATTAATAGATTACAAGAACTTGGACTTGAAGTCATTATGATGACAGGGGATAATCAGCAAACAGCTAAGGCAATTGCAAATCAAGCTGGAATTACAAATGTCATCGCAGAAGTTTTACCAGAGGGGAAAGCAGATGAAGTGAAAAAACTGCAAAAACAGGGTAAAAAGGTTGCGATGGTTGGGGATGGAATAAATGATGCTCCAGCATTAGCGATTGCAGATATTGGTATGGCTATTGGTACAGGAACTGATGTCGCAATGGAGGCTGCGGATATCACATTAATTCGTGGCGATTTGAATAGCATTGCGGATGCAATATTTATGAGCAAAAAAACAATTAGTAATATTAAACAAAACTTGTTCTGGGCATTTGCTTACAACGCACTTGGTATTCCATTAGCAGCAATTGGTTTACTAGCTCCTTGGCTAGCGGGAGCAGCAATGGCTTTTAGCTCAGTATCAGTTGTTCTAAATGCACTTCGTTTACAAAGAGTCAAATTATAGGGGAGATTTAATTATGAAAAAATGGGCTATCTCAGCAATCGTTTACTTGATTGTTATTATTGGAGGTTTCACAATTTACACAACTTATTTTCAATCGAATGATATGGAAGAAAATGTGGGGACCGAACATAATCAAAACGGTCATAACACGCATAACAGTGAGGAAAAAACAGATGATGAAGGCAATACAAAGGTTAATTTTAATTTTGTAGAGAATCCTGAAAGTGGAATAAAAAATACTCTAAATATAAATGTTATAACCGAAGCTGGAAAACCCGTAAAGGAATTTGAGCTTGAGCATGAAAAGTTAATGCACTTAATTGTGGTAAGTAAAGATCTATCCTTTTTTGACCATATTCACCCAAAATACAAAGGAGATGGCGAATTTACAATTTCACCATCTTTCCCAACAGGTGGCGAATATAAATTATATGCCGATTATGTACCAAAAGGTGCTTCAAAGGTTGTCAAAAGTACTGAAGTAAGCGTTAGTGGTGAAGTAGCTCAACCTACAAAATTAGTTGCAGATAAAGAATTAACAAAAGTAGTCGAGGGTAAGGAAGTTACTTTAACATTTGACCATTTAATGACTAATATGGAATTAACAATGAACTTTACCATTAAAGATGCTAAAACGAAAAAACCAATTACAAACTTGCAACCTTATTTAGGAGCAATTGGTCATGTAGTTGCGATCAGTGGGGATACAGAAACATACTTACACGTTCATCCGATGGATGAGAATGCAACTGGTCCAAATGCAAAGTTTATGACATCTTTCCCGAAAAAAGGTTTATATAAAATTTGGGGTCAATTCCAACATAATGGAAAAGTATTTATCGTGCCATTTACTGTGAATGTTCAGTAAACATAATTTTATTTATCAAGTAAAACTAAACCTTTTTGAATATGTTTTGACTTGTTTCTTTTATTAGCTCAAGCGAATATCTCTGAACTATTAAATAGATATTCTTGTACAATTATCGCATAGGTTTTTGAGGATTGAGAGCAGCCTGTGGCTGTTCTTTTTTATTGGAATAACTGATATTTTAGTTGAACAAGAATACTAATTCTATGTTAAAATTTGGTAATGAAATGGATTTTAACCTGAATGTTTTTTCAATGTATATCCATTTATATTTTTGGAGGAAAACATGAAAAAATCATTTATTATTC
>NZ_JBALMS010000091.1:0-9343 GCF_036962205.1 Bacillus sp. JJ664
TTCCATTACTAATTCTTCAATAATATTTGTAGAGATTGTTTTAGTTTGTAGTTCTGCAAGAGAAAAAAACTGTTTACCCCATACCTCTTCCAATTGGCTTCTACATTCACAGTTCACAAGAATCCTAAAATAATCGTTTATTAAATTTTGATATATAGGACTAAATTCATCATAAAATTTTTGTTCCTCGGAATAAAAAGAATCGCTTGTATTTCTCATAAATTGTAAATAAGCAAGATTCATCATACTTTCAAAATTTGATCGTAACTGATTTATTTTGCTTATTATATTACTGATTTCTTCAATCTCCCTTGAAAGTTTTAATCGATTAAGAAGATGTTTTAGATCATGCTCCCATTTTTCAATATTAGGTCTCTTATAATTAAATTTCTCGAAATGCATACATTTCACTACCTTCAGTTTTTTTATTGACTAGATTCATAAACACTCATTCACGAAATCCTCTTCTAATCTGTTTACATGTTTTTGAGTAAATATAAACGACAATGTCCTGAATTTATACATTATTTATTCCATATGTCATGTAATATTACCTTTTATTGGAAACAACCCTTTCATTTGCGAACTATTTGGTAATAATGAAGGTACTATAACTTTTTTACTATGTTGTTTCATCGAGAGAGTAATTCTTGTATAATAGAAAAGATGTGAAATAATTAACTTACTATTTTTGTTTTTAGAAAGGACTTTATAATAGATGGCAAATAAAGATTTAATTAACCAAGTTGCAAAGCGCCGTATTTTTGGGATCATTTCTCACCCAGATGCTGGTAAAACAACTTTAACTGAAAAATTACTATTACACGGTGGAGCAATTCGTGAAGCTGGTACTGTAAAAGCACAAAAAAACTCTAAATATGCTAAATCTGACTGGATGGAAATTGAGAAACAACGTGGGATTTCTGTTACTTCTTCAGTTATGCAATTTGAATACGATGAAAAAATGGTCTCAATTATGGATACACCAGGTCATAATGATTTCGGTGAAGATACATACCGTGTATTAACTTCTGTTGATAGTGCAGTGATGGTAATTGATGCTGCTAAAGGTATTGAGGCGCAAACGAAAAAGCTTTTCCAAGTATGTCGTATGCGTGGAATTCCGATTTTCACTTTCATGAATAAATTAGATAGACAAGCAAAGGATCCATTAGAATTAATGGAGGAACTTGAAGAAGTTCTTGGAATGCCTTCAGTCGCTGTAACATGGCCAATTGGTAGTGGTATGCAATTTGAGGGTGTTTATGATCGTCTTGAAAATGAAGTTCACCTTTTCAGAAAAGATGAAGTCATTAAGCTTGGAAAAGATGGTGTTCATGGACCTGAATTAGAAGCTCATTTAGAAGCGACAAACCTAGAGAACTTAAGAGATGAAGTTGATCTTTTAGAAGGTGCTGGGAATGAATTTAATATTGAATTGGTACAATCTGGTGAATTAACACCTGTATTTTTTGGAACTGCATTAGTTGATTTTGGGGTTACACCATTTTTAAATCATTTCTTAGATATGTCACCTGCTCCTGGTCCACGTAAAACGATCAATGGTGAAGTGAATCCAACAGATGAAACGTTTAGTGGCTTTATTTTTAAAATCCAAGCTAATATGAATCCGGCGCACCGTGACCGAATTGCATTTGTACGTATTTGTTCTGGTGTATTTGAACGAGGAATGAACGTAATGCTTTCTCGTACTGGGAAACAAATCAAACTGAGTCAATCTACTCAATTAATGGCAAATGATCGTGAAACTATTGATAAAGCATATGCTGGGGATGTAATCGGTATTTATGATTCTGGAACATATCAAATTGGTGACACAATTACGGCTGGTAAACAAAAAATATACTTTGAGCCATTACCTACCTTCCCACCAGAATTATTCTTACGTGTAAGCCCAGTAAACTCATTAAAGTCTAAGCACTTCCATAAAGGTGTCGAACAATTAGCCCAAGAAGGTGCGATTCAAGTTTATAAAAATGAATTCAATGAAGTTATACTTGGAGCAGTTGGTCAGCTTCAATTTGAAGTTTTCGAGTACAGATTAAAAAATGAGTATGGTTCTGATATTCGTAAAGATCACGTTGATTATAATATTGCACGTTGGGTAAAAACAGATGATGTGAAAGGCTTAAAAAAATATCAAGATATGCGTAATATGCTTGTATATGACCGCTTTGAACGTCCTTTATTCTTATTTGCAAATGAATTTACATTTAATCGATTCCAAGAACGTCATGAAGAGCTTGAGCTTGTAGAAGCACTTGATGTAAATAATGAAATCGCTCCTGAATAATAAAAAAGTGGCTGAATGATTCAGCCACTTTTTTATGCCTTTTTCGAAGAATAATTTATAGTTGATAGATTTTTTGGCTCTTTTATCGATAAATAAACAGCCAATAAAATTAATAAGCTACCTACATAAAATGAAGTTTTTATCGATTCGTTTAATAAGAAAAAGCCAAAAACCGTCCCAATTAGTGGTTGGAAAAAGAAAAACAATGACCCTGTAGAAGTATCAATGAATTCAAATCCTTTATTCCACAAATAAAATGCCCCTGCAGTAGAGATTGTTCCTAAAAATATAACCCCCATCCATATCCAAAAATTTAATGTTAATGAACTTGGATTTTGAACTTGTTCAACTACTGTAAAAGGAATTGTAAAAATTACACCAAATACAGTTGCCCATGTTGTAACTGTTAAAGAAGAGTATTTTTTAGTTTGTGCTTTACTTAAAACTGTATATAATGCCCAAGTTATAGCAGCGCCAAATAAAATGATATTACCATAATAAGCACCATAATCTGTATTTCCTGTTGGTAATCCAATCACTACGACCACACCTATTGTCGCTAACAATAATGAAATGATTTTACGATTGTTTATTTTCTCTTTTAAAATGAGGAATGCAAAAAATGAAATTAATGCAGGTGAAGCAGAAGTTATTAATGATCCCATTGCCGCTCCAGAAAGCTTGGTACCGATAAATTGAAGACCAATTGAACCAGAGTACCCAACTAAACCAATCATTGCAATTGGTAATAAGTCTTTTTTATCTATTTTCCATGATTTTTGAATGATACTAATAATCCCTAAAGTAATTAGAGCTAATAAAAATCTCATTTCCAGTAAAAGCCATGGAGAAATATGATCTAAAACAACTTTACTAACAACATAAGTCATTCCCCATATACTCGCAGCTAAAGATAAATAGACTGCACCTTTAAAAAAATTCATTTATTCTTCTCATCTCCTACCCTACCCAATCATTTTTTGTCAATTCGAAAACAAACTCATTCACTATCTGACCTTTAAAAAGACTATTTTCTATTTTTTTCACCTGTGTAAAGCCCATTCTTTTTAAAAGCTTGATAGAGGATTCATTTTGTTCAACAGCAATCGCTTGAATACTTTCTTTATGTAAATCGTTAAATAGATGGTTTATTAGCCCTTTTAGTGCTTCTGATGCATACCCTTGCTTTTGAAATTGTGGATCTAATGTAAATCCAATCTCAATTGTATTATGCGGTAGCTTTAACGTATGGATACCAAAATCTCCAATCAGTCTTCCACTTTCCTTTTGTTCAATCGCAACTTGTACCCATGTGTCTGGAACATTTGCGATTGCAATTTTTTGTTTTTCAATAAATGAAATTGCTTGTTCATATGAATAGTTCTGCCACCCTTGATATTTTGCGATTTCAGGATTAGCTCGATATTGATAAAAGTATTCCAAATCTTCGTCTTTAAATCTTCTTAATTGTAATCGTTCGGTTTTAAATTCTATAAAATGATGTAGCATATATTCACCTCTAAGTTAAAATCGATTCATCCTAGCATTTTTATTATACTTTGAAAATTCAAAATAAGTATATCGAAATTTTTCATCTTCAAAATACTTATAAAAGTATGCTTTATCATGATAACTACTCTGACATTATACGAATGGAACTGGTATGTTCACGTTTTTACTTTAACTTACTTCCTTGTATCAAGTTCTCAGATAATTTTAGCCATGATTTATAGCAAAAAAAATACTGATCATTAAATGATCAGTATTTTTAAGTTAATAATTTGTTACTTTATTAAAAGGCGTTTGAATAATAATTGGTTTTTTGGCTGGGTCTAGCCATTTTAAAATAGAAATCACATTTGTTTTTGCTGTTGCTGTACAACCAGCTGTATATCCAGAAGAACCAGCAATGTGAAAGAAAATGGCACTTCCTTTTCCAGGTGTTCTTGATACATTGTAGTTGATCACAAATCCATAATTATAAAGAGAAATATTCATCTTTTCAGCGCTATTCCATCTTCCGTTGTTTTTAGAAGCAGATTGCCATGTATTATAAAGTGTACTTTTGGAATCATCTACCCACACATCATCAGCTGTTATTTTTCGATAAGGTAATTTTGTACCGGGATTAACATATCTTCCAAATGCTGTTGTGATCGTATACTTTCCTTCTGGCGTTTCATAATCACCTTCATGTTTATTTGAAATCATTCCATTTTTGCCAATAACGCCTGAAAATGTATTGCGTTTTTTCCATCCGCTATCGTATTTTTCAAATGTCTCAATCACAACATTTCTAGTACTTTCATTATCTGCAGTTACAATAATTAGTTGCTTAGAAGTACCAAGCGTTTTCATATTATTTACGGTTGATGATGCAATTCTACTTGTGGATTTTCTAATATATTTACTGGAAACCCACCCTGTTTTCGTACCAGAAGTTATTTTATACCAGCCTGTCACACTACTTGTAATGCTTACTATAGCACCTTTTTTAATAGTGGCAACGACCTTATAATTTGTGCTAGGTCCACTTCTGATATTTAAACTAGTAGCAGTTACAGTTCCTTTAATGGTAGCTGCTTCAACAGTTTGAACACTAGAAGGTATCAAATTTAGGTTTAATAACCCTCCTGTAAAAATTGATAATGCTAGTGTCGCTTTCAAAATTCGTTTTTTCATACGATCGCTCCAATATGTATATGATCTAGGTTGTTGAGCTTTCATTATACATAATTAATGTTTACAAAATGAGGTCATTTTCATTACAAATTCATGTACTATAAATCACTTGTTAATAAAAAAACAGAAGCTCATTTAAGCTTCTGTTTTATAAATAAATTAATGTCCAACCATCATGCTTGATTTTGCTTCTTCATCAAGTTCGCCTTGATCAATATCACTAGCTACTGGTTTGCGTAAAATAATCGATAAAACAGCACCTGCTAGAGCAATTCCTGCTGCTAGTAAGAATGTATCTCCGTATGCCGAAATCATAGCTTCTAAAGGATTTGCGATTTTAGTCATATAATCCTTTGTACTTGATGTTAAGAATCCAGCCATACCAGCAACCGCAAATGATACCATTACTTGTTGCGCTGCTGATGTTAAAGAAGTAACGCGACTTACAAGGTGTCTTGGAGCAGATTGTAATACGTGCGTATTGATTGCCATCATTGAAATACCCATTCCAGCACCCATCATTGCAAGTGTAAGAATAATAAAGACATTTGTTGAATCAAGTGTAATCGTTGAGAATAAATATAGAGCACCTGTTATAACTGATAAACCAACTAATGCAAGTGGTCTTGCACCAACTTTATCATATAATTTTCCACCGATTGGCATCATTAAAGCAGATGCAACAGCTTGTGGAAGCATAATTAAACCTGTTTCAAAAGCACCATAGCCTTTAACAGTTTGTAAATATAAAGGAACAATTAAGAATGAACCAAATAATGCAATTTGCATGATCCATGTAATTAAGATACTTCTAGTAAAATCAGAAGACTTAAACACTCTTAGTTCAAGAAGTGGTTGTTTTTGTCTTAATTCAACAACGATAAATAATAATAAAGCTACTCCACCTACAATTAAACCTGTTAATGTCTGAGTAGATGTCCAGCTTGTAGAGCTTTCACTAACACCATAAGCTAACATTGAAAATGCGATTGGTGCTAGGATGATTCCAAATTTATCTAGTGAAGGAACTGTTTTTGTTTCAAAATTCGGTAAATATTTCATACCTACGATCAACCCAATAATTCCAATTGGTAAATTAATTAAGAAAATCCAGTGCCAAGTCGAGAATTCAACAAACCAACCTGAAATGACTGGTCCTAAAGCTGGAGCTAAAAGCATTGGAATTCCAAGCATTCCCATGATTGAACCCATTTTTTCTGGAGGAGCTAAACGGAAAATAATAGCCATACCAATTGGTGCTACCATACCGCCACCAAGACCTTGAATGATACGATAAATAATTAATTGCTCAGGCGACTGTGCCACTGAACATAATACCGAACCGATTGTAAAAAATAAAATTGTGATTAAAAAGATTCGCTTTGCGCCAAAACGATCTGACATCCATCCGGCTAATGGAATAACTGCAGATAGTGCTAATGTGTAACCAGTGATCGTCCATTGCATTGTATCCAAATCAGATTTGAAATACTCTACAATACCTGGCATAGCTACGTTTACTACAGTACTATCTAATATAACCATGATCATACCAATAATTACCGCCATCACTGGACCGATTATTGTTTTGATATTAAAAGGCGTTTCTACAGCCTCATTTTGCTTACTCATATGCCAACCCCATTTCCCCTAATATAAATGCTAAAAATAATGACTCATGACAGTTCTGAAGTACTTTACCATACATTTATGAATTGAATATGAACTGTTTTTTCCTAAAAATGCAAAACAGAAAACTAATCATACAAAAATAAATGGTAAAAGTAAACAGCAAAAGTGTTCTTGAACAAAGTACAGTATATAAGATTAGTTAGGTATGTTCAAGTTTATTTTTTGTAAATTTAAACAATAATGAGAGTGATTTGCTTTTTTTACTACTTCCATCTACAGCCAATAACTGAATTACTTTTTTATTACTAAAGTTTTCATTTGAAAGATAAGCTTTGACATATTAAATTGTTAATTTTAGCTAAACAAATAATTCGTGAAATGGACATTCTTTTTTAACAGCGCTAAAAAATAAAAAGTCCCTGTAAAAAATTACAGGGCTATTCTTTACTATATTTTCATTTATAAAAATTATTATTTATTTTTTACGTACTTAATCATTAAATTTGCAATTGTATGTTGCTCTTGTTCATCAGCAACTTCCCATAAATCCTTAAGAACTTGCTCTTCTGCATTTTTAGGATCTACTTCATTTGCTAAATAATCTCCTAGGCGATAAGCCATTTCAGAAACAGCTCCGTCAGCTAGTCCTTTTTCATTCGAAGCATCTAAACGATTTCCTAAAAAATCTTTCCATTGATCCCAATTATCTAAAATTGACATTCTTTTTCACCCCATCAAATCGTATTTGTAAAGATTACATAAATACTATTTACTTTTTTTAAGGTAAATATGTATGAATTATTGTCCGGGGAATATTTTCAGAATATTGGGAATACTTTCGACAAAATACAACCAATTTCATTTCAGTTCAACGAAATTGGTCATTTATATAAAATTTTATGTTAGTTATTGTCTGAATTCATAAAGAAAATAGCTAAAGTTCCTGGACCAGCATGTGCGCCAACTGCCGAACCAATGGAATGGATAATAAAATCTTTACATCCGAACATCTCACTCATAGCATTTTTTAATTCGGTTGCTCTTTCAATGTCATCACCATGGGAAATACCAACCATTTGATTTGATAAATTTACGCCTCTAGACTCCATTATTTCAAGCATCCTTTTTAAGACCTTTTTTGATCCACGAATTTTTTCTAATGGAATTAATTTTCCGTCTTCAACATGAAGGATTGGCTTGATATTTAATAAATTACCAACAAAACCAGCAACTTTACTTACACGTCCACCACGTACTAAATATTGTAAGTCATCAACAGTGAAAATGTGTTCAATATGGTTGATGGAGTGATGAATTTGAGTCATTATTTCCGCTTTAGACTTACCTTCATTTGCAAGGATTGCAGCCTTAACTGCTGCTAAGCCTTGTCCAATTGATGCACACTTTGTATCAACAATCTCTATATCAAAAGCAGGAAATTCTTCGACAATTTCGTTTTTCACCATAACTGTTGATTGATATGTACCTGATAGTTCAGATGAGAAGGCTAAATAAATACAAGGAATATTCTCTTTTGCATATTTTATAAATGTACTATGTATACGGTCGTATGATGGCAAAGATGTTTTAAATACTTTTCCATTTCGCATTTCTGAAAATAAAGTCGATGAATTTAACGTCTCACCATCTAGATACTCTTTTTCGTCCTCAGAATAAACACGTAACGGAATCACATCAATTTGATATTGTTCTAATACTTCTTTAGGCAAATCAGCCGCGCTATCTGTAATTATTTTTACATTCATACTTTTTACCTCTGTTTTCTTTTAATAATATTATTTTCTCATAAAATTGCTTAAATGAATAAAAAAATGTTTTTTATTTAAAGTAAAACATTTAAAGGTATTCCTAACAAGTATTAACTCTCAAATTTTCTATATTTATGTTACATTTCTCATTATTTGTAACCTTTTATTCATATTTTTGGGTAATAACCATAGCGAGTGCCTTTAGTTTCCTCTTCTGACTCTATTGAATTGGTTACTGCAAAAACGATTAGGATTGAGCCTAAAACTTGTACCCAACTACCAAAAAATAAAAGTTGTTCCCCAACAGCATCATTTTGATTAAGAAGGGCAACATTCCCTATTCCATCAATCATAGCACCTATTGCTATTAATTCATTTCCGAAAACTTCAAATTTTACTAATACACCTTCTTCTTGTCTAGCACCCTTCGCTTCAAATGATGCACCTATTGATTGAATCACACTACCTAAAGCGTTTAATTTTTCCCCCTGATCAATCGATCCACTGATTTCTAGTTCTGTTGCAAGTGTATTTGTTGCATTTCCTGCAGCTTGAATCCAGCTACCTAACAAGATTGTTAATAAATGCTCATTATTGCCATTGCCACTTTCACTTTTTATTAATTTTTCTCTTCCAACTGACTGAATTGAATTTCCAAAAGCTTCGATTGCATTTCCTTTTGCAAACAGCTTCTTTCCAAAGTTCGTACCAATAATGTGTTTACTTGTAACGCCTACAGCTGAGGTCACTGTTCCAAATAACAAAAACCATGCGCCTGTTATAATGAGTTCCTCACCTACGTTACTCATTTTTTCACCTCCATTAAAATGTTAGTTATGTATCATATTATTCACCTTGTTTATTAATTGACAATTTAGTGATTATCATGTGAAGTATCACTAATAAACAAAGCTTTATTTAATAAATCTATAATTCTATTAATATA